>NZ_JBHWGD010000025.1:13699-15724 GCF_042733235.1 Kitasatospora sp. NPDC059722 | reverse complement strand
GTTTGTGTTTTTTATATGAGTCTGTTTGTGGGTGGTGGGGTTTGAGGGTTGGGGTAAACACCGCGCGGGCGCTTCTCGGGGCCCACCCCGCGGCCCCCCCGCCCCCCGGCGCGCACGACTTCCACCCGGCGGCCAACATCGCCAAGATGTCGGCGGGCATCCCGCTGGACGACGAGGACCGCGCCCCCTGGCTGCGGGCCCTCGGCGGCTGGCTCGGAGGGCGTGCCGAGTCCGGCGACGGCGGTGTGGTCACCTGTTCGGCGCTGAAGCGGCGCTACCGCGACACCCTGCGCGCGGCCTGCCCGGGCGCCTTCTTCCTGCACCTGAGCGGCGGTCACGAGCTGGTCGAGGACCGGCTCGCCCACCGCACCGGCCACTTCATGCCGCCGTCGCTGCTCGACTCCCAGTACGCCGCGCTCGAACCCCTGGGCGCGGACGAGCGCGGCGCCGTCCTGGACGTCGGCCCGTCCCCCGAAGAACTCGTCGAGATGGCCGTGGCGCTGCTGCGGCCCGTCAATGGAGACCTCGCGTGAGTATGTCCCCCACTCTGCTGGCGGCCGCCCCACCGGCCCTGCCGCACACCGGCAGCGACTCCCAGCTGCTGGTCGCGGTGCTGCTGAGCATCGGTGCGATCGTCCTGCTGATCACCAAGCTGAAGCTGCACCCGTTCCTCGCCCTCACGCTCGGGTCCGGCCTGCTGGCCGCGGTCGCCGGGGTGCCGTTCGACAAGCTGCTGACCAGCTTCTCGACGGGCTTCGGCTCGACCGTGGCGAGCGTCGGCCTGCTGATCGGCCTCGGCGCGATGCTCGGCAAGCTGCTCGCCGACTCGGGCGGCGCCAACATCATCGCGGACACCGTGCTGGCCAGGTCCGGCCGCAAGGCGCTGCCCTGGGCGATGGCGCTGATCGCGGCGGTGCTCGGGCTGCCGCTGTTCTTCGAGGTCGGCGTCGTGCTGCTGATCCCGATCGTGCTGCTGGTGGCGCGCCGCGGCAACGTGCCGCTGATGCGGATCGGCATCCCCGCCCTCGCCGGCCTGTCGGTGCTGCACGGCCTGGTGCCCCCGCACCCGGGCCCGCTGGTGGCCGTCGACGCGCTGAAGGCGGACCTCGGCATCACCCTGGCGCTCGGCCTGGTGATCGCGATCCCGACCCTGATCATCGCCGGCCCGCTGTTCGCCCGGGTGGCGGAGCGCTGGGTGGGCCCGCTGGAGATCCCGGCCGCCACCGCCCCGGAGGAGACCGCGAAGCCCGAGCGCACGCCGTCGTTCGGCGCGGTCCTGGCGACCATCCTGCTGCCGGTCGCGCTGATGCTCGGCAAGGCGCTCGCGGACGTCGTGATCGACGACCCGAAGGCGCTCGGCCAGCGGGTGTTCGACTTCGTCGGCTCGCCGCTGATCGCGCTGCTGGCCGCGACCCTGCTCGGGATGCTGACCCTCGGCCGGGCGGCGGGCTTCGACCGGGCCCGGATCTCCGACACCGTCGGGAAGTCGCTGGGCCCGATCGCCGGCATCGTGTTCATCGTCGGTGCCGGCGGCGGCTTCAAGCAGACCCTGATCGACGTCGGCGTCGGCAACGCGGTCAGCGAGTGGTCCGGCAAGTGGCACGTCTCGGCGCTGCTGCTGGGCTGGCTGATCGCCGTGCTGATCCGCCTGGCCACCGGTTCGGCGACGGTCGCCACCATCACCGCGGCCGGCATCGTCTCCCCGCTCGCGGCGAACATGTCCTCGACCCACGCGGCGCTGCTGGTCCTCGCGATCGGCGCCGGCTCGCTGTTCCTCTCGCACGTCAACGACGCCGGCTTCTGGCTGGTGAAGGAGTACTTCGGGATGAGCGTCGGCCAGACGCTGAAGTCCTGGTCGGTGATGGAGACGGTGATCTCGGTCGTGGCGATCGCCCTGATCATGCCGCTGAGCCTCATCGTCTAGCGGCGCCCGCGATTCCCCGCAGGGGCGGGCACCCAGTTATGAGGGGGGAGGCCCAGGTGGGGCTTCTTGGGGGTGTTGTGGCGCAGAACCACGCGCAAAAA
>NZ_JBHWGD010000025.1:0-13689 GCF_042733235.1 Kitasatospora sp. NPDC059722 | reverse complement strand
TTTTCGGGCGTGGGGCGCCGCGATCCTGGCTCCCCAGCCCCCCGCCGCTCCGCGCGCCCCCGCGCGCCCCCGGGCGGCCCCCCACCCCGCCCCCGCGGCCCCCGCCCCTGTGCGCGTTCCAGGGCTTTGTCCAGCCCAGCACCCCCCGACAGCACCGCCGCCGTCGCGTCGAGCAGGTCCTCCGCGACGGCGCCGCCCGCCGCCGTCCGTGCCAGCAGTCCCTCCCGCGCGGCGAGCATCACCGTCGCGTCCTGTCCGGCCGTGGCGCCCGGGGGCACGAGTTCGGGCAGCGCCCGCGCCAGCACGTCGGCCGCGCATCAGTACGCGCCAGTCGTCCGCGCCGCCGTTGCCGTCCAGTCGTGACCCGAACGCCCGAGGGGCGGACACACCGGGTGATCCGGGTGCCCGCCCCTCGGACGGAATCATTACTGCGGTGAACTGCCAGCCGACAGCGGGCAGTTACTTGCCCGCGCGCTTCGCCAGGAAGGCCTCGACCTCGTCGCGGATCTCCGGCGTGTCCAGCCCGCGCACCGTCATGGTCGTGCGGCGGCGCAGCACGTCGTCCGCCGTGTACGCCCACTCGTTCTCGGAGGCGTAGGCGACCTGGGCCCACACGTCCGGGCCGTCCTCGTGGATCGGCCGGCCGAGCTCCGGGTTCTCGTCGATCATGCGGGCGATCTCGAAGGACAGGGTGCCGTAGTGGCTGGCGAGGTGCTTGGCCACCAGCGGCTCCATGCGGGAGCCGGGCTCGCGGTCGATCAGCAGGCGGTGCGCGACGGCGTTCGGCGCGCCGACGCCCGGCAGCGGGACGGTCGGGGCGATCGGGGACATGTCCTCGGCGAGGCCGGTGCCGGGCACGTGGGCCAGCTTCTCCAGCACGGCGCGGCCGATGTGCCGGTAGGTGGTCCACTTGCCGCCGGAGACCGACAGCATGCCGCCGCGGCCCTCGGTGACGACGGTCTCGCGCTTGGCGGCGGCGGTGTCGCCGGGGCCGCCGGGCAGGACGCGCAGGCCCGCGAAGGAGTAGGTGATCAGGTCGCGGTCGAGGTGCTCGTCGCGGATGGCGTGCGCGGCCTCGCCCATGATCTGGTCGATGTCGGCCTGGGTGGCGCGGACGTCCTTCGGGTCGCCCGTGTACTCCTCGTCGGTGGTCCCGAGCAGGACGTGGTCCTCCCACGGGATGGCGAAGGAGACGCGGTACTTGTCGATCGGGATGGTCAGCGCGGCGCGCCACGGCGAGCGGCGCTTGACGACGACGTGCGCGCCCTTGGAGAGGCGGATCGACGGCGCGGCGCCGGCGTCCTCCATGGTGCGCAGGTGGTCGACCCACGGGCCGGTGGCGTTGAGCACCAGGCGGGCGTTGACGCCGAACTCGCTGCCGTCGAGGCGGTCGCGCAGCTCGGCGCCGGTGACCCGGCCGGCGGTGAAGCGCAGGCCGGTGACCTCGGCGTGGTTGAGCACGACGGCGCCGGCGTCCACCGCGGCGCGGACGGTCATCACGGCGACGCGCGAGTCGTTCATCTGGTGGTCGCCGTAGACGGCCACCGAGCGCAGGCCCTCGGTGCGCAGCGCCGGCACCTGCTGGGCGGCGTGGGCGGCGGTGGAGACGCGGCCCATGCCGTCGCGGAAGGCGGACAGCGCCGAGTACAGGAACACGCCGGCGCCGAGCTTGGCCGCGCCGTGCGGGCCGCCCTTGTAGACCGGCACGAAGAAGGTCAGCGGGTTGACGAGGTGCGGGGCCACGTCGGTGGAGAGCGCGCGGCGCTCCTTGTGGTTCTCCGCGACCAGCTTGACCGCGCCGGTCTGCAGGTAGCGCAGACCGCCGTGGACGAGCTTGGAGGAGGCACTGGAGGTGGCGCCGGCGAAGTCGCCGGCGTCGACCATGGCGACCTTCAGGCCGGCCTGGGACGCGGTCCAGGCGACGGCGGTGCCGAGGATGCCGCCCCCGATCACCAGCAGGTCGTAGGTGGCCTTGCCGAGCAGCTCGCGGGTCTCGGCGCGGGAGGCGGTGCGGCCGGCGGTGCGCTCGGCGCCCAGGGTCGGGATGGTTGCCATGGTGGTTGTGTACGGCGCGCTGGTCGGGCTGCGCCGTTACTCCTCTCGGGTGCGGTGCGGCCCCTGCTGGAGAGGCCGGTCGGCCCGGTGCGGCGGGCCGGTGAAACACGGGTGCGCCCGTTGCCGTGAACAGCGGGCGGCCGGCCGGGGCACGGGGCCCCGACCGGCGGGTCTGTCAGTTGTCCTCTTCCTCCTCCACCCAGCCCATGGTGCGCTCCACGGCCTTGAGCCACTTCTTGTACTCGCGCTCCCGGGTGGCCTCGTCCATGCGCGGGGTCCACTCGGCGGCGCGGTGCCAGTTGGCCCGCAGGGTGTCGAGGTCGTTCCAGAAGCCGACGGCGAGTCCGGCCGCGTAGGCCGCGCCGAGGGCGGTGGTCTCGGCCACGTACGGGCGCTCGACCGGGGCGTCCAGGACGTCGGCGATGTTCTGCATGAGCAGGTTGTTGCTGGTCATGCCGCCGTCGACCTTGAGCGCGGTGAGCTCGACCCCGGAGTCCTTCTGCATGGCGTCGACGACCTCGCGGGTCTGCCAGGCGGTGGCCTCCAGGACGGCCCGGGCCAGGTGGCCCTTGGTGACGTACCGGGTCAGGCCGGCGATCACACCGCGGGCGTCGGAGCGCCAGTACGGGGCGAACAGGCCGGAGAAGGCCGGGACGAAGTAGGCGCCGCCGTTGTCCTCGACCGTGTTGGCTAGGGTCTCGATCTCGGCGGCGGTGGAGATGATGCCGAGCTGGTCGCGCAGCCACTGGACGAGCGAGCCGGTGACGGCGATCGAGCCTTCCAGGGCGTACACCGGCGCCTGGTCGCCGATCCGGTAGCCGACGGTGGTCAGCAGGCCGTGGTACGAGTTGACGATCTTCTCGCCGGTGTTGAGCAGCAGGAAGGTGCCGGTGCCGTAGGTGGACTTGGCCTCGCCCTCGTTGAAGCAGGTCTGGCCGAACAGCGCGGCCTGCTGGTCGCCGAGCGCGGCCGCGACCGGGACGCCGGCCAGGTCGCCGACGGCCTCGCCGTAGACCTCGGCGGAGGAGCGGATCTCCGGCAGGACGGCCATCGGCACGCCCATGGACTCGGCGATGGCCTCGTCCCAGGCGAGGGTCTTGAGGTTCATCAGCATGGTGCGGCTGGCGTTGGTGACGTCGGTGACGTGCTTGCCGCCGTCGACACCACCGGTGAGGTTCCAGATCACCCAGGTGTCCATGGTCCCGAACAGGATGTCGCCGGCCTCGGCGCGCTCGCGCAGGCCCTCGACGTTGTCCAGCAGCCAGCGGATCTTCGGGCCGGCGAAGTAGCTGGCCAGCGGGAGGCCGGTCTCGCGGCGGAAGCGGTCCTGGCCGACGTTGCGGCCGAGCTCGCGGCAGAGTGCCTCGGTGCGGGTGTCCTGCCACACCAGCGCGTTGTGCACGGGCTCGCCGGTGTTCTTGTCCCACAGGACGGTGGTCTCGCGCTGGTTGGTGATGCCGATCGCGCGGATGTCGTCCTTGGTGAGGCCGGCCTTCTCCAGCGCGCCGCGCACGACGGACTGCACCCGGGTCCAGATCTCGGCGGCGTCGTGCTCGACGTAGCCGGGCTGGGGGAAGATCTGGCGGTGCTCCTGCTGGTCGACGGAGACGATGCGGCCGTCGGCGCCGAAGATGATGCAGCGGCTGGAGGTGGTGCCCTGGTCGATCGCGGCGATGTAGTTGCCAGTGGAGGTCATGGGGAGGGTCCTCGGCTCGGGTCGGGGGGTGACGGGGTGGGTGGGCCTGACGCGGTCGGTCGTCCGGTCAGTCCCCGTGCTCGGCGGGTTCGAACCCGTCGCTTAGAACAGGGCGTTGTAGAGCACGCCGGCCAGCGCGCCGCCGGCGAGCGGGCCGACGAC
Organism: Kitasatospora sp. NPDC059722; assembly: GCF_042733235.1. Lineage (NCBI taxonomy): Bacteria > Bacillati > Actinomycetota > Actinomycetes > Kitasatosporales > Streptomycetaceae > Kitasatospora > Kitasatospora sp. NPDC059722. The sequence continues at coordinate 9,776 of NZ_JBHWGD010000025.1, read as the reverse complement.
CGGGATCCAGGCGTACGACCAGTCCGAGCCGCCCTTGTTCGGGATCGGCAGGATGGAGTGCATGATGCGCGGGCCGAGGTCGCGGGCGGGGTTGATCGCGTAGCCGGTCGGGCCGCCGAGGGAGAGGCCGATGCCGACGACGGTCAGGGCGACGATGAGGGTGCCCATGCCCTTGAGGTCGTTGGCGCCGAGGGTGAGGATCGCCATGCAGAGCACGAAGGTGCCGATGATCTCGGTCATCAGGTTCTGGACGGGGTTCCGGATCTCGGGACCGGTCGAGAAGATGCCGAGGGTGGGCTCCTCGTTGGCCTGGAACTGGCCGAGGTAGGTGAGCCAGACGAGCGTGGCGCCGATCATCGCGCCGAGCAGCTGGGAGCCGAGGTAGAGCGGCACCTGGCTCCAGTCGCCGCTCTTGACCGCGAGCGCGATGGTGACGGCCGGGTTGAGGTGCGCGCCGGACTTGGGGCCGGTCATGTAGGCGGCGATGAGGACCGCGAAGCCCCAGCCGAAGGTGATCGCCAGCCAGCCGGCGTTGAGGGCCTTCGACTTCTTGAGGGTCACGGCGGCGCAGACGCCGCCACCGAGAAGTATCAGGGCGGCGGTGCCGAGGGTTTCGCCGACGAAGACGTCGCCGTTGGAGAACGCGGACACAAAGACTCCCTTGTCCATGAGGCCCGGAGGTGCGGGTGGGGGCGGGCGGCCGGGTGATCGCTGTGCGGGTGAGCGCGCTGTGGGAGTGATCTTCCCGGCCATCGTTCGACAATGTCGACCGTCATGCGGAAGCTTCCTCCCCAGGTCGGCCCCGCGTCAAGGCGGGGTTACGCAGCTGTGACCCTCGCCTCGGCCCGTCCCCCGAAGTTACCCAGCGGAGTGCCCCGAATCAGGGCAAAACGCCAAGGCGCGGACAGGCTCACCGCCCGTCCGCGCCTCAGCGTGACGATTCGACTCCCGTGCTCAGAACCGGCCGGCGCCCAGATCGCGCGAGATCGCCCGCGCCGCGCTGCGCACCGAGGCCACCAGCGAGGGCCGCACGAAGCCGTCCTCGCACACCCGCTCCACCGGCCCGCTGATGCACACCGCGCCCACCGGATTGCGCCGCCGGTCCTGGATCAGCGCGCCGATCGAGGCCACGCCCTCCCAGGTCTCCTCGATCGAGTCCGCCCAGCCGCGCTCGCGGATCAGCGCGCACTCCGCGTCCAGATCGCTCGCCTCGGTCAGCGTCCGCAGCGTGTACGACTCGTACGGTCCGTCGCCCAACTCCCCGCGCGCGACCGGGTCGTAGGCCACCAGCACCTTGCCGAGCGCGGTGCTGTGCAGCGGCTGCATCGACCCGACCTCCAGCACCTGCCTGGTGTCGTCCGGCCGGAACACGTGGTGCACGATCAGCACGCCCTGCTGGTGCAGCACCCCGAGGTAGACGGTCTCGCCGGCCGCCCGGGCCAGGTCGTCGGCCCACACCAGCGCCCGCGCGCGCAGCTCGTGCACGTCCAGGTAGCTCTGGCCGAGGCGCAGCAGTTCGGCGCCCAGCTGATACTTGCCGCTCTCCGGGTCCTGTTCGACGAACCCCTCCTGCTGCAGCGTGCGCAGGATGCCGTGCGCGGTGCCCTTGGCGAGGTCGAGCGCCGTCGCGACCTCGGACAGGCCCAGGCGGCGCTCGCCGCCGGCCAACAGGCGCATGATCGCGGCGGCCCGGGAAAGCGACTGGATCGGGCCGGGCATGGGTACCTCCGCGCTGACAGGCGGTCGACATTGTCGACCGCAGTGATAACGGGACGAGTTTGCCAGGCGTTCGGTGCTCCGTGCACCTTCCCCCTCGGTAACCCGCGCTCGGCCGCCTGTTAACCTCCGCGGCCCCGGGTCCGTTCCGGGTCCGGCCCCGGGTTCCGTCCCGGTCCGTTCCCGTCCCGGCCTCAGTCCCGCCGGACGGCCACCTCCGCGGCCAGCGCCGCGATCCCGTCCGGCCCCACCCGGCAGCACCCGCCGACCAGCCGGGCCCCGTCCGCGAGCCAGCCGCGCACGCGCGCCGAGCGGAACGTCGGCTCCCCGCGCCAGCCCCGTATCTCAGGGTCCCAGTGCTCCCCGCTGTTCGGGTACACCACCACCGGCTTCCCCGTCACCTCCGCCGCCAGGGCCACCGCCAGATCGGCGTCCTGCGGCGTGCAGCAGTTCACGCCCACCGCCACCACCTCGTCGACGTCCCGCGCGAGCGCGAACGCCTCGGCCAGCGGCTGCCCGGCCCGCGTCCGGTCGCCCGCGATGCTGTACGACAGCCAGGCCGGCACCCCGAGCCCCCGGACGACCTCCAGCATCGCCTCCGCCTCGTCCGCGTCCGGCACCGTCTCCAGCGCCAGCACGTCCGGGCCCGCCGTCGCGAGCACCTCCAGCCGCGGCCGGTGGAACGCCACCAGCTCCGCGACGCTCAGCCCGTACCGCCCGCGGTACTCCGAACCGTCCGCGAGCACCGCGCCGTACGGCCCCACCGAGGCCGCCACCCAGCGCCGCCGCCGCCCGCCCGGCTCGCTGCGCGCCGCCTCCCGGGCCAGGTCCACGCTGCGCGCCATCAGCCGCGCCGACTCCGAACGGCCGAGCCCGTGCCGCCCGAAACCGTCGAAACTCGCCTGGTAGCTCGCGGTGATGGCGACCTCCGCACCGGCCGCGAAGTACGCCCGGTGCGCCTCGACCACGGCCTCCGGCGCGTCCGCCAGCAGCCGAGCCGACCACAGCTCGTCCGACAGGTCGTGTCCCTGCGCCACCAGCTGGTTCGACATCCCGCCGTCCAGGACCAAGGGGCCGGCCGCCAGCGCGGCGGCGAAGTCCGACGGGGGAGTGGCGGGCATGGGGGCCTCCTCGGGAACGGTCATGGCTGGTCACAGCCTAGGAGCCGGGCGCCCTCGCCCGCGCGGAAAACCGTTTGCCGGGCCGGAACGGACTCGCTACGTTGTGCTCATCCCGAGAACGACAGAACGACAGAACGACCGTGCGGCCCAGCGCGGCCGCACCCAAGACGCCCTGGCGCGGTACGAAGCGCGGGCGCCAGGTCGGGGCACGACAGCACACCCGGCACGAGACGACAGCACGGAGACGCCGACGATGGCCGCCGACGAGCCCCGCCCGCACCACACCGGCCCGCACCACACCGGCTCGGAGGCCGAGCGCGAATGGCTCGCCGCCTACGACCCGCGCGCCTACACCCCGGTGGCCGTCACGGTCGACGTCGTCGCCCTCACCCTGCGCGAAGGCCGCCTCCACGTCCTGCTCGTCGAGCGCGCCGCCCCGCCCTACCAGGGCTCCTGGGCGCTGCCCGGCGGCTTCCTGCGCGCCGGCGAGGAGGGCCTCGACGAAGCGGCCGCCCGCGAACTCGCCGAGGAGACGGGCCTGGTGGGCAGCTCCGACCTGGAGTCCGCGCTCAGCCGCATCCACCTCGAACAGCTCGGCACCTACGGCGCCCCCCACCGCGACCCGCGCATGCACGTCGTCTCCGTCGCCTACCTCGCCTTCGCCCCCGACCTCCCCGACCCCCAGGCCGGCACCGACGCCGCTGCCGCCGCCTGGTACCCGGTCGCCGGCCTCGCCCACGGGCCCGCCGGCCCCCCGGAGACCGCCGCTGAGCCCGCCGACACCCACGGGGGTGGCGTCGGCGGGCCCAGCGGCCCCACCGCGCTCGCCTTCGACCACGCCCGCATCCTCGCCGACGGACTCGACCGCGCCCGCGCCAAGATCGAGTACAGCCCGCTCGCCACCGCCTTCCTGCCCCCCGACTTCACCATCCCCGAGCTGCGCGCCGTCTACGAGGCCGTCTGGGACGAGAAGCTCCACCCCGGCAACTTCCACCGCAAGGTCCTCTCCGTCCCCGGCTTCGTCGAGAGCACCGGCACCACCACCGAACGCGGCGGAGCCCGCGGCGGCCCCCGCGCCCGCACCTACCGCGCCGGCGACGCCCGCCTCCTCCACCCCGCCCTGCTGCGCCCCGCCCGCGAGGACGAGATCCGCTGACCGCCCGCGGCGGGCGTCGGACTACCATCCGCACATGACCACCGACGACGTGACGAGCACGGTCAACCGCCCCTTCTCCCACTGCCACTTCTGCGGAACGCCCTACCCGCCCGGCACCCGCGACTGGCCCCGCACCTGCCCCGGCTGCGCCGAGATCAGCTACCGCAACCCGCTGCCCGTCGCCGTCGCCGTCCTGCCCGTCACCCGGCCCGACGCCGACCCCGCTCTCGTCGTCATCCGCCGCACCATCGAGCCCGGGTACGGCGAACTCGCCTTCCCCGGCGGCTACATCGACTTCGGCGAGACCTGGCAGCAGGCCTGCGTGCGCGAACTGCGCGAGGAGACCGGCATCCACGCCGACGCCGCCGACGTCACCCTCGTCTCCACCTCCTCCGACCCCCACGGCCGCTTCGTCTTCCTCTGCGGCCTGCTCCCCGCCCGCCCCCTCGCCGACCTCCCGCCCTCGCGCCCCACCGACGAGACCGACGGCTGGCTGCTCGCCCACCCCGACACCCGGCTCGTCTGGGACTTCCACACCAACGTCTCCCGCGCCTGGTTCAACGGCGAACTCGACCGCCGCTGACCAGCCCGCCACTCCCGCGGCAGACCCTGGCGCAGCGGCCGCTCACATGGCATGGTCTGCACCGACAGCCCAACCGGACGGGCCCGCCACGAGCACTCCCGTCCCCACCACCGGCCGGGAGACCACCACCGTGAGCACCCCCCTCCAGGACCAGCCGCTCTGGCGCCCCAACCCCGCTCGCGCCGCCGCGACCAGCCTCGTGGCGTTCCAGGCCTGGGCCGCCGAACACCACGGCGCCCCGGCCGCCCCGCTCGCCCCGGCCGACGACGACCAGCAGGCCGCCGAGCGCTACGCCGCCCTGCACGCCTGGTCCACCGAGGACCTCGGCCGGTTCTGGACCGCGGTGACGCAGTGGTTCGACGTCCGCTTCACCGAGGCGCCCGAGACCGTCCTCGCCGACCCGGCCATGCCCGGCGCCCGCTGGTTCCCCGGCGCCCGCCTCAACTACGCCGAGCAGGCCCTGCGCGCCGCCGACGACCCGGCGAACGCCGACCGCCCCGCGATCCTCCACCTCGACGAGACCACCGAGCAGCCGGCCGTCCTCACCTGGTCCGAACTGCGCCGCCAGGTCGGCTCCCTCGCCGCCGCCCTGCGCGCCCGCGGCGTCCGCCCCGGCGACCGCGTCAGCGCCTACCTGCCCAACGTCCCGCAGGCCGCCGTCGCCCTCCTCGCCACCGCCGCCGTCGGCGCGATCTGGACCAGCTGCGCCCCCGACTTCGGCGCCCGCAGCGTCCTCGACCGCCTCCAGCAGATCGAGCCCACCGTCCTGTTCGCCGTCGACGGCTACCACTACGGCGGCAAGGACCACGACCGCACCGACGTCGTCGCGGAGCTGCGCCGGGAACTCCCCAGCCTGCACACCGTCGTGCACGTCCCCCTGCTCGGCGCCCCCGCCCCCGAGGGCGCCCTCCAGTGGGAGGACCTGATCGCCGACGACACCGCCCCGGTCTTCGAGCCGGTCCCCTTCGACCACCCGCTCTGGGTGCTCTACTCCTCCGGCACCACCGGCCTGCCCAAGGCCATCGTCCAGAGCCAGGGCGGCATCCTGCTCGAACACCTCAAGCAGGTCGGCCTCCACCTCGACCTCACCCCGCAGGACCGCTTCCTCTGGTACACCTCCACCGGCTGGATGATGTGGAACTTCCTGCTCGGCGGCCTGCTCGTCGGCGCCACGATCGTCACCTACGACGGCAGCCCCGGCCACCCCGACACCGGCGCCCTGTGGTCGGTCGCCGCCCGCACCGGCGCCACCGTCCTCGGCACCTCCGCCGCCTACGTCATCGCCAGCCGCAAGGCCGGCCTGCACCCCGGCCGCGACCTCGACCTCTCCGCCGTCCGCTGCATCGGCACCACCGGCTCCCCGCTCCCGCCCGACGGCTTCCGCTGGATCTACGACGAGGTCAAGGAGGACGTCTGGCTCGCCTCCGTCAGCGGCGGCACCGACGTCTGCTCCTGCTTCGTCGGCGGCGTCCCCACCCTGCCCGTGTACCTCGGCGAGATCCAGGCCCCCTGCCTCGGCGCCGCCGTCGAGTCCTGGGACGTCCAGGGACACCCGCTCACCGACGCCGTCGGCGAACTCGTCGTCACCAAGCCCCTCCCGTCCATGCCCACCGGCTTCTGGAACGACCCCGAGGGCACCCGGTACCACGACAGCTACTTCGACGTGTACCCCGGCACCTGGCGCCACGGCGACTGGATCACCGTCACCTCCCGCGGCACCGTCGTCATCCACGGCCGCTCCGACTCCACCCTCAACCGCCAGGGCGTCCGGATGGGCTCCTCCGACATCTACGAGGTCGTCGAGCGCCTCCCCGAGATCGCCGAATCCCTCGTCATCGGCCTGGAGGAGCCCGACGGCGGCTACTGGATGCCGCTGTTCGTCGTCCTCGCCCCCGGCGCCGAACTCGACGACGACCTCATCGGCCGCATCCGCACCTCGCTGCGCACCGAACTCTCCCCGCGCCACGTCCCCGACGAGGTCATCACCGTCCGGGGCCTGCCGCACACCCTCACCGGCAAGCGCATCGAGGTCCCGGTGAAGCGCATCCTCTCCGGCACCCCGCTGGAGCAGGCCGTCAACCCCGGCTCCGTCGACGACATCGACCACCTGCGCTTCTTCGAGCAGCTGCGCCGCGACCGCCGGTCCTGACGAACGCCGAAGGGGCGCCCCCGACCGGGAGCGCCCCTTCTCTCCTACTGCTCGTCCCACTTACTCGCCGGAGAGCACCTGCTGCGCCGCGGCGCGCGCCTCGTCGGCGCTGTCCGTGGCCCGCGCCGCCTCGGCGGCCCGGCGGCACTGCGCCAGCGTGTACTTGGCCAGCGTCGACCGCACGTACGGGATCGACGCCGCGCCCATGGACAGGCTGGTGACGCCCAGGCCGGTCAGCACGACGGCCAGCAGCGGGTCGGCGGCGGCCTCGCCGCACACGCCGCAGCTCTTGCCCTCCGCCTGCGCCGCGTCGGCGGCCGAGGCGATCAGGTCGAGCAGCGCCGGCTGCCACGGGTCCTGCAGCCGGGCCAGCGCGCCCACCTGACGGTCGGCGGCGAAGGTGTACTGCGCGAGGTCGTTGGTGCCGAGCGACAGGAACTCGACCTCCTGGAGGATCGCCCGCGCCCGCAGAGCGGCCGACGGGATCTCCACCATCGCGCCGAACTTGGCGTTCAGACCGGCCTCGCGGCAGGCGTCGGCGAAGTCCTTGGCGTCCTTGCGGTCGGCCACCATCGGGGCCATGACCTCAAGGTGGACCGGCAGCCCGTCGGCGGCCTTGGCCAGCGCGCGCAGCTGCGTCCGCATGACCTCGGGGTGCTCCAGCAGGGTGCGCAGACCGCGCACGCCGAGCGCCGGGTTCGGCTCGTCGGCCGGGGTGAGGAAGTCCAGCGGCTTGTCCGCGCCCGCGTCCAGCGCCCGGACGACGACCCGGCCCTCCGGGAACGCCTCCAGCACCTTGCGGTACGCCTCGACCTGCTTCTCCTCGCTCGGGGCCTGCGCCGAGTCGTCGAGGAACAGGAACTCGGTGCGGAACAGACCGACGCCCTCGGCGCCGTTCTCCAGCGCGGCCGGCACGTCCGCCGGACCGCCGACGTTGGCCAGCAGCGGCACCCGGTGCCCGTCCGAGGTCCGGCCCGGACCGGTGGACGCGGCCAGTGCGGCCTTGCGCTCGGCGGCGGCGGCCCGCAGCTCGTCCTGCTTCTCCTGCGCCGGCTCCAGCAGCACGTCGCCCGAACTGCCGTCCACGGCCACCACGGTGCCCTCGGCGACGTCGGTCGCCCCCGGCAGCGCGACCACGGCCGGCACGCCCATCGCCCGCGCGAGGATGGCGCTGTGGCTGGTCGGCCCGCCCTCCTCGGTCACGAAGCCGAGCACCAGGGTCGGGTCCAGCAGCGCGGTGTCGGCCGGAGCCAGGTCCCGCGCGAACAGCACGTACGGCTCGTCGCTGTCCGGCACGCCCGGCATCGGCACGCCCATCAGCCGGGCGACGATGCGGTTGCGCACGTCGTCCAGGTCGGCGACGCGCCCGGCCAGGTACTCCCCGGCCGACGCGAGCAGCGCACGGTAGGCGGCGAAGGCGTCGTAGACGCCGCGCTCGGCGCTGCTGCCAACGGCGATCCGCCGCGCCACGTCCGCCATCAGCTCCGGGTCCTGCGCCATCAGCGCCTGGGCCTCCAGCACCGCCTGGGCCTCGCCGCCGGCCAGGTTGCCGCGGGCGTTCAGGTCCGCGGCCACCGCCTCGACGGCCGCCTGGGCGCGGGCCTGCTCACGGGGGGCGTCCTCGGTCGGGATCTGCGTGGTCTGCGGCTCCAGCACCGCCGTCCCCATGTGCCGCACCTGGCCGATCGCGACCCCGTGGCTCACACCCACGCCGCGCAGCGTCTTCGTCATGTCACCTGTCTCCGCTGAGATGAGCGGCCCCGCCGGGAACCGCTGTGTGGGGGCCGCCCCGTCATCTCGTCCGGGGCGGGTGTGGGGAAAGATAGAGAGGAGAGGTCAGCTCCAGCTGAACAGCTCGTCGCCGGCCTGGGTCTCGCCGTCCTCGCGCACGTTGCCCAGCGAGTCGGGGGCGGCCTCCAGCGCCACGATCGGCGAGATCGGCGACTTGCCCGCGGCCTCGACGTCGGCCGGGTTCCACTTGATGACGGCCTGACCGCGGGTCACCGTGTCGCCCTTGTTGACGAGCAGTTCGAAGCCCTCGCCGTTCAGCTGCACGGTGTCGATCCCGAGGTGCGTCAGCACACCGTGCCCGTCCGCGTCCACGACGACGAACGCGTGCGGGTGCATGGAGACGACGACACCATCCACCGGAGCGACCGCCTCGGTCGGCTCGCGCACCGGGTCCACCGCGGTACCGGGACCGACCATCGCACCGGAGAACACCGGGTCGGGGACGTTGGCGAGCCCGACGACCCGGCCGGTCAGCGGCGACGTCACAGTGGTCATGGTTTGTGCCTCCCAAGTGCGCAGTACAGCGAAGGGCCGCGGGCAGCGGCGCGACGATCAACTGAAGCCTAAATCATGTCAACTTCGGACATCCGCTGACATTCCCGGGCGGAGACTCACGCCCCGCCCGCTCTGCCGGCCGGCAGCACACCGACCTGCTAGTGGTCTAGTCCTCTTGGTCGATGCGCCGCACTCTACAGGCATCTTGGCGAATCGGGACCATTGCTGTATATGCTCGCGAGAGCAACAAATCATGCCTCCGACCGGGTGACACCCGGCGCGCCCCGATTCGCGCTCCGGCGGACGACCCGCTATGGTTGGTCGAGTCGCCGCAAGTCGGCGGTTAACAGCAGATTTCAGATGCGAAAAGCGCCGGAAACGGCACGGCAAACATCTGGTAAGCTGGAAACACGAAAGAACGAAGCGCCCGGAGGGCCCGCTGGAAGGCGGCTCGAAGGAAGTGTCCGTTCCTTGAGAACTCAACAGCGTGCCAAAAGTCAACGCCAGATATGTTGACATCCCCGGCCTCGGTCACTTGATCGGGGTTGGAGATTCCTTTTGAAATAACACTAGCGAGGACGCAGTGCGCGGGACCGCCCTATTCCGGTGGTTGCCGTGCCGCTCAACGCGGGTGTGGACCGGCCCTGCTTAATTGTCGGGGCCGAGTATACATTCACGGAGAGTTTGATCCTGGCTCAGGACGAACGCTGGCGGCGTGCTTAACACATGCAAGTCGAACGGTGAAGCCCTTCGGGGTGGATCAGT
>NZ_JBHWGD010000024.1:83533-103940 GCF_042733235.1 Kitasatospora sp. NPDC059722 | reverse complement strand
CGGCGGAGAGCATGACGTTCGGCTCGTGGAACGGGTAGAAGCACTCCCCCAGCCCGCCGAACCGGCGGCTCACGAATGCCGGCGCGGCGATTTAAACCCCCACCCCGCCGGGGCGCCCGCCCGGGCGCGGCCGGGGGCGCGGGGCGGCCCCGGCGCCCCGCCCCCTGGCGGCGCCGGCGCCACGCCCCCCCCCCCCCCCGTTCCGGCGTTCCCGCTCAAGGCATCAGAGCAGCCGCAGCAGCGCCGCCCGGTCCACCTTGCCGGTGTCGCGCACCGGGAACGCGTCCACCGCCAGCACCCGCGCGGGCACCAGGTGCGCGGGCAGCCGGGCGAGGAGGTGCGCCCTGGCCTCCTCGGGGGCCGGCCCGTCGGCCGCCGGCACGTAGAAGGCGACCAGGTCCCGGCCGCCGGGCCGGTCCACCGTGGTGACGAGCGCGGCGCGCACCCCCGGGCACTGGTGCAGGGCGTGCTGGACCTCGCCGAGTTCGATCCGGTGGCCGCGCACCTTCACCTGCTCGTCCAGCCGGCCGAGGAACTCCAGGTTGCCGTCGGCCAGCCAGCGGGCGCGGTCGCCGGTGCGGTACATCCGCCCGCCGGGCTCCGGCGAGCCGGGTTCGGGACGGAAGGACGCGGCGGTCAGCGCGGCCCGGCCCGCGTAGCCCGCCGCGACGCAGGCCCCGGCGATGTAGAGGTCGCCCGGCTCCCCCACGGGCAGGGGCCGCAGGGCGGCGTCCAGGACGTGGTAGCGGGCGTTGGCCATCGGACGGCCGTACGGGATGCTCGGCCAGGCCGGGTCCACCTCGCCCACCGGGAAGGCGTTGGACCAGACCGTGCACTCGGTGGCACCGCCGAGGGCCACGACCTCGGCGCGGGGGAAGGCCGTGCGGATCTCGTCGGGGAGCGTGAGCGGCACCCAGTCGCCGCTCAGCAGCACCAGGCGCAGCGAGCCGCGCGCCTCGGCGGGGAGGCCGTCGGCGGGCCGTCCGTCGAGGAAGGGGGTCAGCATCGCGAGCGCGGCCGGTGCCGAGTCCCACAGGGTGATCGGCTCGGCCTCCAGGAGGTCGATCAGCACCTCCGGCTCGGCGATCTCGGGCTGGGTCGCCAGGTGCACCGAGCCGCCCGCCGCGAGCACCCCGAAGAGGTCGTAGACGGACAGGTCGAAGCAGAAGGAGGCGACCGCGAGGATGCGGTCCCCCGGCCCGACCGCCCAGGTCCGGTTCAGCCAGTCGATCAGGTTGACGACCGGGCGGTGCTGGACCATGACGCCCTTGGGCTTGCCGGTGGAGCCGGACGTGAACACGGCGTACCCGAGGTCGTCCGCGGTGACGGTGCCGGGCGGCAGCGCTCCGGCGGGCCTGGCCTCGATGTCGGCGCCGGTCCACACCCGGCCGGGCCGCACGGCGGGTGCCGCGCCCTCCCCCACGGTGATGAACGCGTCGTAGCGGTGGGAGAGTTCGCCGGCGAAGTCCTCCGCGCGGCGGCGGCGCACCTCGACCCCGGCGACCGGCGGCAGGAGCTGCGGGAGCCGCTCCAGCAGGGCGGGCGGGATCCGCAGGCCCGCGTGGGCCTCCAGGCCGGGGTCGATGAGGTCGGCCAGCAGCAGGGTGCCGCCGGGGCGGAGCATCGGCAGCAGGCCCCGGAGGGTCTCCAGGAAGTAGTCCAGGTCCGGGAGGAACTGGACGGTGCTCGCCATGATCGCCAGGTCGAAGGTTCCGGACACGGCCTGCGGCACCTCGTGGGCGTAGCAGACCGCGCCTTCCGCCGCGTAGCCGCCCGCGGCAGCCGCGGCCAGGTTGCGGGAGACGGCCACCGAGGACGGGTCGACCGCCACGTAGCGGGCGGCGGTGGGCGCCAGCGCCTCCGTGATCAGGCCGGACCCGCAGCCGACCTCCAGGATCCGGGCGCCCTCGCCCGCCGCCTCGCGGCCCAGCCGCCCGACGTGGTCGCGGTAGCCGGTCACGTCGCCCGGCCGGTAGGGGCGTTCGGAGCGGCGGAGGTTGAAGCCGGCCGCCTCCAGCGGGTCGGGCTCGCCGGAGAGGAAGTCGAAGAACTCCTCGACCATCTCGCGGTCCAGCACCTCGGCCCAGGTGTCCTTCGCGGTGATCTCGGGGCAGATCACCTCGCGCACCGAGGGCGCGTCCCAGCGCAGTTCCTGGACGGCCTTGAGGCGGGCGCGGCCGGCGACGACGCAGCTCACGCCGAGGTCGGTGAGGAGTTCGAGGGCGCGGGCCCGGGGCCAGGCCGGGTCGATCGGCACGTACGCCGCGCCGGCCTTGAGCACCGCCACCAGGGAGGCGGCGGCCGACGGGGTGCGGTCGGCGTACAGCGCCACGTACGAGCCGCGGCCGATGCCGCGCTCGGCCAGCAGGCGGGCCAGCCGGTCCGTCCAGGCGTCGAGTTCGCCGTGGGTCAGGGCGGTGCCGTCGCTCGCCACCAGGGCGGGCCGGTCGGGGTGGGCCCGGGCGGCGGCCCGCAGCAGGTCGGGGACGGTCGCGGTGTCGGGGAAAGGGCGGCCGGTGGCGAACCACTGCGGCGGAGGCAGGAGGCGGTCCGGTCCGGTCATGACGCGCCGGCCCCCTTCTCCTCGCGGTCCTCGCCGGGGACGAGCCCCCGGGCCGTGAGCGCTCCGGCGAGGTCGGAGACGGTCGGGTGGTCGAAGAACATCCGCAGCGGCAGGCGGGTGCCGACCCGCCGGCCGATGCCGGCCATGATCCGGGCGACCAGCAGCGAGTGGCCGCCGACCGCGAAGAAGTCGTCCTCGTCACCGAAGTCGTCGCGCCCCAGCGCGGCCGCCCAGCCGGCCCGGACCAGGGCGGTGGCGGAGGGGAGAAGAGGGTGGGCTGTTGACACTACTGGCCTCCTGCGAGTGGGTGCGCGCGGTCCGCGGCGGGGACCGTCGCGAGCGTGGACACGATGGCCGTCAGGCCGTTCAGGACGCGGTCGAGCAGCCGCTGGACGTCGGTCTGCGGGTGAGCGACGGCGTTGTGGCGCACCCGCACCAGCAGCCGGTCGTCGATCAGCAGGGCGCTGACCTCCAGCGGGTAGGGGCGCGGGTTGTCGGGGCCGCGGTCGCCGGTGCCGGCGAGCGGCAGCGGGGTCAGCACCCGGCCCTCGGCGGGCGCGCCGCCGCCGACCAGACGGCCCGCGCGGCCCAGGTAGTTGACGTTGACGGTGGCGGGCGGGCGCGCGGCCAGCCGGGCGCGCACCGCGGGATCGCTCGCGGCGTGGCGGAGCAGGCCGTGGCCGAGGCCCTCGGCGGGCAGCCCGGCCAGCAGCGCGCGGACGGTGCGGTAGGTGGCGGCGGGGCCGGCCTCCCCGGTCTCCCTGGCCTCCCCGACCTTCCTGGCTTCCCCGACCGCGCCGGCCTCGCCGGGCGACCGGTCCGGTGCGACCGTCACCGGGTGGACGGCGGTGAACCAGCCGACGGTGCGGCTGAGGTCGACGTCCGGGAACAGGTCGGCCCGGCCGTGCGTCTCGATGTCCAGCACCACCTCGCGCTCCCCCGTCCACTCCGCGACCGCCTGGGCGACGGCGGCGAGCAGCACGTCCTGCGGGCGGTCGCGCCCGCGGCCGCCGGTCGCGGCCAGCAGAGCGGCCGTCGCCTCGACGGGCAACGCGGCCTCGGCGAGGGCGGCCTGGCCCTCCGTGCCCGCGTCGGGGCGGGCGACCGGCCGGGCGGCCGGGCCGCTCCAGCGCTCCAGTTCGGCCCGGACGGCGGGCGAGTCGGCGTGGGCGTGCAGCCGGGTCGTCCACTCGGCGAAGGGGGTGGTGAGCGGGGGCAGGTGCACCTCCTCGCCCGCGAGCAGTTGCTCGCAGGCGCGGCCGAGGTCGTCCAGCAGGATCTGCCAGGAGACGAAGTCGACGACGAGGTGGTGGGCGGTGAGGAGGAGGCGCAGGCCGGGCTCCTCGCTCCCGGGAAGGAGCACGGCGGCGAACAACGGCCCGTCGGCCAGGTCCAGTTCGGCCTGCGCGCGGACGGCGGCGCTCTCCGGATCGGCGCCCGTGCCGGTGGCGTCGATGACGCGGACCGGCTCGGCGTCGGGCCGGGCGGTCTGGTGCCAGCCGTCCTCGTCGCGGTGGTAGCGGAAGCGCAGCGCCGGGTGGTGCGCGGCGACGGCGAGCAGGGCGCGGCGCAGCAGGTCCGCGTCCAGGCCTGGGGCGGCGCGCAGCAGCAGTGTCTGGTTCCAGTGCTGCGGCCGGACGAGCGGCAGGTCGAGGAACCACTGCTGGACGGGCGCGAGTGGGACCTCCACAGGGCCGTCCGGCGACGCCGGGGCGGAGGGCTCGGGTGCTGCCGTCCGTTCGGCCACGGCGGCGAGTTCGCGCACGGTGGGGTGGGTGAAGATCTGCCGGGGCGTGAGCCGCAGACCGGCCTCGGCGGCCCGGGAGACGATGCTCATGCTGGTGATCGAGTCGCCGTCGAGATCGAAGTAGTCGTCCTCGGGGCCGACTTCGGCGACGCCCAGCACCTCGGCCCAGATCGCGGCGAGGACGGCCTCCACCGGGTCCGTCGGGCCGGCCGGGCGGTCCGGCTCCTCGGTCCGGGGCTCCTCCGTCCGGGGCTGCGCGGCCGGCGCCGGGCCGGTGCGGGCGGTCTTGCCGTTCCGGGCGGCGGGCAGGCGGTCGGTCAGCAGCACCTCGGCGGGCAGCAGGTACTCGGGCAGGAGCTCGCGCAGCGCCTCCCGCAGACGGGGCGTCGACCGCCCGACGGCCACGCGGGCGACGAGGTCGGCGTCCTCCGTCACGGCGACGGCGCCCAGCACCCCGGGCAGCCCCAGCAAGGCGGCCTCCACCCGGCCGGGCGGAACCAGGTAGCCGTTGCGCCGGGTGAGATCGGCGGCGCGGCCCAGCACGACGATCCCGCCGTCGGGCAGCCGGCAGGCGAGGTCGCCGGTGCGGACGGGCTCGTCGCCCGCGAAGCGCGTCACCCACAACTCGCCGGACACCCCGGGCGGGGTCGGACGGCCGACGTCGTCGAGCACCCGGGCGGTCATCCCGTCCAGGGCCCGCCCGACCGGCAGCGGCCGGAAGGGGTCGGTCGCGGGCAGGTCGTCGGCGACGACCTCGCGGGCGCAGACGACGGGCGCGGTCTCCGCACCGCCGTAGCCGTGCAGCAGCCGGGAGCCGGGGCTCACCGCCCGCCACCGCGCGGCCACCGCGGGGGTGAGCGGCTCCCCGGTGACGAGGAGCGTGCGCACGGCCGACTCGCGGCCGGACGCGGCGAGGCCGGGGAGGAGCGCGGAGAGCTCGGACGGGGTGACGGTGACGAGGTCGAAGGAATCGGTGCCGCAGAGGAGCCGGGACAGCTCACCGGAGGTGGCGACCACCACGGTGCCGCCCGCGGCGAGCGCCGCGAGCGACCTGGCCAGCACCTGGTCGGCGCCCGGCCCTCCGTGGACGAGGACGCGAACGCCGGGCCCGCACTGTCCGGCGAGCCAGTGCGCCCAGGCGGCCAGCGCGCCGTGCGGCTGCACCACGGCCCTGGGCTCGCCGGTCACGCCGGACGTGTTGAGCACCAGCGCGGGATCGCCCGGCCCGACGGGGACCGGTTCGACCCGGCCGGCTTCGCCCGGCACCTCCGGGCAGAGCACCGGCATGGGCAGCGCGCCGAGTTCGGCACGGCCCTCCGCCGTGGTGATCAGCAGGGCCGCGTCCGCGCACGCCGCACGGACCTCGGCGGCCGTGTCGAGCGGCTCGGCGACCGCGCCGCACCACAGCACGGCCAGCCCGGCGGCCAGCAGGTCCGCGGGCCGCCTGGGAAGCCGGAGCAGGACGCGGGCGCCCGGAGCCAGGCCCAGCGCGGCGATCCGGGCGGCCAGCTCCCCGGCTCGGTCGGACACCTGCCCGTACGTCAGCGTGTCGGCGCCCGCCACCAGAGCGGTCCGCCCGGGGTGGGCGCGCGCCAGGTCGCCGATCGCCTGCGGCAGCGCGGGCGGCGGGCCGGCCGGAGCGGTGCGATCGGGCCGAGGGCCGCGACCGGCGACCTGCCTGGCGGCGGGCGCGACCGGATCGTCGACCGGCCCTCCCTCCGGCGCGTCCCCCGCCGACGGCCGCACCGGCCGCACCGCCGGGCCACCCGTGGCCGGGGCTCCGGCGGCCGGGCCGGCGAACGGCGCCACCGCCCCGCCACCCGCGTCCAGCTCCGCCAGCGGCAGCTCCGGCCGCTCCAGGAGCCGCCCCACCCACTCCTCGAACCGGGCGGCGAACCGCTCGACCGTGGCCGCCTCGTAGAGGTCGGTGTTGTACTCCCAGGCGATCGCCACCGAGTCCGCGGACTCGTGGACCGCGCCGGAGAAGTCGTAGACGACACCGCGCCGTCGCAGCGGGAGCGACTCCAGCGCGAGCGAGCCCAGCCGCAGTTCCTGGCCGGCCCCGGACAGGAAGCGGCTCACCGCGAGCATCCCGCCGTCCTGGGCCTTGTTCTGGCCGAAGCCGATCTCCACCAGCGGCGTCCGGCTGCGGTCGCGCCGGCGGCCGGGGTGTTCGGCGGCCAGCTGCTCCACGACCGTCGCGAAGGGCAGTTGCTGGTGCTCCAGACCCGCCAGCAGCCCGCGGCCCGCCGAGGCGAGCAGGTCGGTGAACGGGAGCTGCGGGTCCACCCGCGTGCGGCACACCACCGGGTTGACGAAGTAGCCGAGCACGTCGGCGAATTCGGAGCGCTGGCGGTTGGTGGTGATGGTCGCGACGGCGATGTCGCGCTCGCCGGTCCAGGCGTGGAGGTAGCCCTGGAAGGCGGCGAGGAGGACGGTGTAGACGGTGCTGCCGTGGCGGCGGGCGAAGTCCTGCAGGGCCTTGACCCGCGGCTGGTCGAACTCGTGGACGTGGAGGGCGCCGCGCTGGCTCTGGACCACCGGGCGGGGCCGGTCGGCGGGGAGTTCGAGGGCGGGCGGCGGGTCGGCGAGGAGGTCGCGCCAGTACGCCCGGTCGCGTTCGGCCACCGGGCCGGCGAGGGTCTCGGCCTGCCAGCGGACGTAGTCGGTGTAGCCGTGCCGGGGCGCGGGCCGGTACAGCTCGCCGTCGGCGGCGTGGGCGGCGGCGAGGTCGCGCAGGAGGGCGACGGTGGACCAGAAGTCGGTGGCGATGTGGTGCACCGTCACGAGCAGGACCGGGCCGTCGGCGGCGCCGAGGTGCAGCCGGACGCGCAGCGGAGTCTCGCGGTCGAGCTCGAAGGGGCGGAACGCCGTCGCGCTCAGCTGCTCCGTCCGGTCGGGCCAGTCGGCGGGGACGGTGAGCACCGCGAAGTCGACGTCCGCGTGCTCGGCGACGCGCTGGACCGGGCGGCCGTCGCGCAGCACGAAGGTGGTGCGCAGGGCGGGGTGGCGGTCGACGAGGGCCTGGAAGGCGCGGCGCAGGGCCGCGGGGTCGCAGTGCGAGGTGATCCGGGCCGCGAAGCTCTGGTTGTAGGCGGCGGCCTCCGGGACGAGCTGGTCGGCGTGCCAGATCGCGGACTGGTTGTGGGAGAGCGGGAACTCGCCGACGACGGGCCCGCGGACGACGAGCGCCTCGGTCGGCCCGGCGGTGTCCTCGGCGAGGCGGCGGGCGAGGGTGTCGAGGCTGGCGCCGCCGAGGAGTTCGGGCAGGCCGACGGTGCGGCGCAGGTCGTCCTGGACGGCCATCTTGAGGCGCAGCGCGGCCAGCGAGTCGAGGCCCTGGGCGTGCAGGGGCGCGGCCGGGTCGAGCCGCTCGGGCGGGACGGCCAGCAGGTCGGCGGCGCGTCGGCGGAGGTGTTCGGTGAGGAGGCGGGCGCGCCGGCGCGGGTCGGGTTCGTGCCGGATCCCGGCGGCCGGGCGGTCCGCGTCGGCGTCCACGAGGGCGGCGAGTTCGGCGGCCAGGCGGCCCCGGCGGAGCTTGCCGAGTTCGGTGCGCGGCAGGCCGTCGACGGTCTCGAAGCGCGCCGGGACCTTGTGCCCGGCGAGGCGGGCTCGGCAGTGCGCGCGCAACTCCTCGGCGGGGACGGGGCCGTCGTCGCCCGGTACGACGGCGGCGACGAGCAGGTCGCCGCCGCCGGCCAGGGGGACGCCCACCACGGCCGCCGCGCGGACCGCCGGGTGCGCCTCCAGGACCTCCTCGACCTCGACGGGGTTGACCTTGTGCCCGCCCGTGTCGACCAGGATCCGCTTGCGGCCGGTGAGGTGGAGGCGGCCGTCCTCGTCGAGCCGGCCCAGGTCGCCGGTGAGGTAGCGCCCGGGGCCGGGGCGCAGCAGGGTGCCGCCGGGGGCGAGTTCGCCGAGCATGACGGAGCGGCTGGTGACGGCGATCTCGCCGGTGCTGCCGGTCGGCAGGGCGCGGCCGTGCTCGTCCAGCACCTCGACCCGCACCCCGTGCAGGGGGCGGCCGACGGACTCGGGGACGAAGCCGTCGGGGTCGCAGTCCCAGCTGACGCTGCCGGCCTCGGAGCTGCCGTAGGTCTGGCGGACGGGGACGCCGAACCGGGCGAGGAAGCGCTCCCGGACGGCGGGCGGCAGGAAGTTGCTGCCGGAGAGGCAGAGCCGGACGGAGGAGAGGTCGGCGGGGCGGTCCTCGGGCCAGTCGGCGAGGGCGCCGAGCAGGTAGGGCACGGACGGGAGGACGGTGACGCGGTGGCGGGCGACGAGCGCCAGCAGGTCGGCGGGGTCGGGCCCGCCCGCTCCCGCCGCACCGGAGGGCTCGGGCAGGACGAGGGTGGCGCCCGCCAGCACCGCGACGATCATGCAGCAGAACTGGCCGAGCGCGTGGTACAGCGGCACGGGGCAGAGCATGACGTCGTCGGGGGTGACGGCGGCGCTGGCGATGATGTGGTCGGCCTCGGCCAGCTGGTTGTCCTGGCTGCGGCAGATCCGCTTGGGCTCGCCGGTGGAACCGGAGGAGTAGGTGAGCACCCACGCCCGCTCGGGGTCGGCCGGGCGGGCGGGCAGCGCGTCGGCGCGCATCAGCTCGTCGAAGTCGAAGGAGTGCCCGGCCGCCGCCGGGCCGCCGACGACCACCAGGGCGGCGCCCGGGGCGAGTTCGGCCCAGCGGGGGGCGAGCGCCGCCGTGGTGACCACGACGTCGGGCCGGCCCTCGGCCAGCACCCGGCGGTACTCCGCCTCCGTCAGCCCCGGGTCCAGCGCGAGCACGCGGGCGCCGATGCCCGCCGTGGCGAAGTAACCGACCACGAACTCGGGGCAGTTGGGCAGCGCGAGCAGCAGCAGGCCGTCCGGTCCGAGGCCGAGCGCGTGCAGTCCGCCGCGCGCCCGGGCGATCCGGTCGGCGAGTTCGCCGTGGGAGATCCGGCGCTCGCCGCAGACCAGCGCCGCCCGTCCGGGCCCGCGGTCCGCCACGGCGCGCAGCCGTCCGTCGATCACGCCGCGCCCCCGCTCGCCTCGGCCCGGGCCAGTTCGGCGACCACGTACTCCTGGACGTCGCTGAGGCGGCGGATGAGCCGGGCCCGCTCGCGGTCGATCGCCGGCAGGCCGTACTCGTCCTCCAGCGCGAAGGCCAGTTCGAGCAACGCGAGGGAGTGGTAGCCGAGTTCCTCGACCAGCTCCGGGTCGGGCCGGTCGGCGAGGCCCTGGTCGGGCGCCATGCCGATCACGATGTCGCGGATGTCCTGCCGGATCTCTTCCGCGGTGCGCTGGGTCATGGAGGTTGTCTCTCCCTCTCGAAGGAAACGGGATTCAGTCGCCGACGCGGACGTCGAGCAGGTACGGCCGGGGCGAGGCCAGGGCGGTGCGCAGGGCCCTCGCCAGGCGGGCCGGGTGCTCGACCCGGCCGGCCGCGCAGCCCTGGGCGCGGGCGAGGGCGGCGAAGTCGAGGCCGCCGATCCGCGTGCCGACGGCCTTGCCGAGCCCGAAGCGGTCGGCGAAGCGGTCCACCGTGGCGTAGCGGCCGTTGTTGACGACCAGGACGGTCAGCGGCAGGCCGAGTTCGGCGGCGGACCACAGGGCCTGGATCGAGTACATCGCGGAGCCGTCGCCGACCACCGCGATCACCCGCTCGTCGGGCCGGCCGAGCGCCATGCCGACGGCGGCCGGCAGCGAGTGGCCGAGCGAGCCGCTGGCGCACGTGTAGAAGCTCTCGGGCCGCTCGTTGGGCAGGTACTCGCACATCACCGGGCGGCTGCTCGGGGCTTCCTCGACGATGACGCTGCGGGCCGGGCGCAGGTCGGCGAGGGTGCGCATCAGCAGCGGCTGGGTGATGACGTCGCTGTCCGGGACGGGGGCCGGTGCGGGCCGCGGGGGCGGGAGTTCGCGGGGGACGGCCGGGTCGAAGGCGAGCAGGTCGCGCACGCCGAGGCGGATGCCGGTGAGCAGCGCGTCGCCGACCGGGGTCCAGGCGGCGGTGGCCGGGTCGTCGGTGAGCTGGTGGAGCGCTGTACCGGGCGGCAGCACCGGACCGGTGCCCGCGACGTGGTAGGTGAAGACCGGTGCGCCCAGCGACAGCACGAGGTCGTGGCCGGTCAGCCGGGCCACGATCTCCTCGCGCACCGGGGGCAGGAAGCCCGCGAAGAGCGGGTGGGTCTCGGGGAAGGCGCAGCGCGAGGACATCGGCGCGGCCCAGACGGCGGCGCGGTGGCGCTCGGCCAGCTCCACCACGTCGGGAACCGCCCGGTCCTGGTCGACGGCGGCGCCCACCACGAAGGCGGGGCGGGCGGCGCCGGCCAGGGCGCGGCCGACGCGTTCCAGCGCCTCGGGGTCGGCGCGCAGCGTGGTGGAGACCGTCCGGGGTTCGACGGGTTCGCAGGGCCGGTCCCAGTCGTCGGCGGGCACCGAGACCAGGGTCGGGCCGTAGGGCGGTGACATGGCCAGGTAGCAGGCGCGGGCGATGGCGGCCGGGACGTCTTCGGCACGGGCCGGCTCGCGGCTCCACTTGACGTACGGTTTGGGCAGTTCGGCCGCCTGGTCGTTGAGCAGGTACGGTTCCCCGCCGAGCAGCGAGCGGGCCTGCTGGCCGGCCACGACCACGAGCGGGGTGCGGTTGCGCCAGGCGGTGAACAGGCTGCCCATCGCGTGGCCGACGCCGGCGGCGGAGTGCAGGTTGACCACGGCGGGGCGGTGGCCGGCCTGGGCGAAGCCGTCGGCCATGGCCAGCACCACGGACTCCTGGAGCCCGAGGACGTAGCGGAAGTCGGCGGGGAAGTCGCGGAACATCGGCAGCTCGGTCGAGCCGGGGTTGCCGAAGACCGTGGTCATGCCGAGGCTCCGCAGCAGCGCGAAGGTGGCCTCGCGGACGGTGGGCGGGCGGCCGGTCGGCTCGTCCTGACGGGCTGGCACGCTGGTGGTCCCTTCGGGGTCGGGGGTTGCGGCGGTACGGTCCGTACGGGTCAGTCCCGGTCGGCCTCCGAGAGCTCCTTGGCCTCCGACAGCGCCGCCCAGATCCGTTCCGGCTTGAGCGGTGTGGCCGTCAGCCGGTGGGCGATGTGCGGGACGGCGGCGGCGACGGCCCCGGCCACGGTGGCCGGGGCGGGGATGACCCCGCCCTCCCCGAGGCCCTTGAAACCGCCGGGGATGACCGTGCTCGGCGTGCACCGGTGCTCCACCGTGACCGGCGGGACGTCGGCGCAGACCGGGAGCACGTAGTCGGTGAAGCCGGTGGCGAGCGGCCGTCCGGTGGCCGGGTCGTGCACGGCCTCCTCGACCAGGGCGATGCCCAGGCCCTGGACGACGCCGCCGACGATCTGCCCGTCGGCGATGGCCGGGTTCACCAGTACGCCGCTGTCGTTGACGGTCCAGTAGTCCTCGACGGTGACCTCCGCGGTCTCCAGGTCGACCGCGACGGCGGCGCCGTGCGCGCTGTAGGAGTAGGTGATGGCGGGCGGGTCGAAGTCGACGCTCTCCTCCAGCCGGATCCGGTCCGGGTCGGGCCGGCCCCAGCCCCGCCAGCCGCGGGCGGCGACCTCGGACCACGCGGTCGTGGCGTTCCCGGCCGGCCAGCGGAACTGGGCGCCGTCCAGCACCACTTCGTCCGGCGGGGCGCCGAGGTGGGCGGCGGCGAGGGCGTGCATCCGCTCGCGCATCCGCCCGGCGGCCCGCACGAGGGCCCCGCCGGCCAGCGTGACCGAGCGGCTGGCCTGCGAGGTGAGGTCCGAGTAGGGCGCGGTGGCGGTGTCGCCGAGCTCCACGGCGATCCAGTCCAGGGGCACGCCGAGCCGGTCCGCGACGATCTGGGCGAGGGTGGTCTCGATGCCCTGGCCCACCGGGATCACCCCGGCGAACACGGTGACGGTGCCGTCCTGGTTGACCCGCACCCGGGCGCTCTCCCAGCCGGCCCAGTCGATCCGGAACAGTTCCAGCAGCGCGGAGGGGGCGAAGCCGGTGATCTCCACGCTGGCCGTCACCGCGACCCCTCGGCGCACCGTCCCGGTGGACTCCCGGGCGCGCTCCCGGGCCAGTTCGGCGGCGCGGCGCAGCGCGGCGGGGTAGTCGCCGTTGTCGTAGGTGAGCCCGGTGCGCGTGGTGTACGGGAGTTCGTCCGGCCCGAGCAGGTTGTGCAGCCGCAGCCGGACGGGGTCGTGGCCGAGCTCGCGGGCGGCCTCGTCGATCAGCCGTTCGCGGATCCAGGCCGCCTCCTGCATGCCGTAGCCGCGGTAGGCGCCGGTCGGCACGGTGTTGGTGTGGACGGTGGTGATGGTGGCCCCGGCCTGCGGGAACCGGTACGGGCCCTCCAGAGCGAGCCCGGCGACCTGGAACGGGCCGCTGCCGGCCTGGATCGCGAACGCGCCGAGGTCCCCGGTGATCTCGGCGGCGAGCGCGAGGAAGCGCCCGTCCGCGTCCAGGGCGAGGCGGGCGCGGGCCCGCTGGCCGCGGCCCTGGTAGGAGGAGCTCAGGTTCTCGGTGCGGTCCTCGATCCACTTGACCCGGCGGCCGAGCCGCACGGCGGCCAGGCAGACCAGCGCCTCGTCGACGTACAGAGTGACCTTGCCGCCGAACGACCCGCCGACGTCCGGCGTCACCACCCGCACCTGGTCGACCCGCAGGCGCAGCGCGGTGGCGAGCTCCTGGCGGACGGCGTGCGGGGACTGGGTGCTGCTGTGGACCGTCAGGCGCCCGGTGGCGGGGATCCACTCGGCGAGCAGGCCGCGCGGCTCCATCGGGCTGTGGTTGATCCGCTGCACCGCGAACTCGCGCTCCACCACGTGCGGGGCGGCGGCGAGGACGGCGTCGAGCGCGGCCGGGTCGTCGCCGAAGTGGATCCGCCCGCCGATGTTGTCGGGGGCCTCCGGGTAGAGCCGCGGGGCGTCCGGCGCGAGCGCGGCGGCCAGGCCGATCGCGGCGGGCAGCGGGTCGATGTCGACGGCGACCAGCTCCGCGACGTCCTCGGCGAGCGCCCGGCCGCGCGCCACCACCAGGCCGATCGGCTGGCCGACGTAGCGGACGGTGCGGTCGCCGAGGGCCACGGTGCCGGTGAGCTGGCCGGGGATCCGCCAGGCGGTGGGGATCGGGTCGGTGAACCGCTCGATCTCGTCCGGGCCGAGCACCAGCAGCGCCTCGCCGCCGGCCAGCGCCGCCGCCGGGTCGAACCGGGTGATCCGGCCGTGCGCCACCCGGCTGCGCAGCACGACGGCGTGCAGGGCCCCGGCGTCGTCGATGTCGTCGACGAAGCGGCCCTGGCCGCGCACCAGCCGGGGCGCGTGCACGCGCGGGACGGCGCGCCCGATCATGCGGCCGGCGTCGGGACCGGCCCCACGGCCAGCGTCGGACGCGGTCATGCCGTCGCCCCCTCGCCCTGCCAGTGCCGCTCGATGGCGGCGCGGATGCCCGCGTAGCCGGTGCAGCGGCACAGGTGCCCGCGCAGCACCTCGGTCACCGCCTGGTCGGCGCTCAGGCCGGCCCGGTCGGCGTAGGTGAGGCCCATCAGCACGCCGGGCGTGCAGAAGCCGCACTGCAGGCCGTGCTCGTCGGTCATGGCCTGCTGCAGCGGCGCGGGCCGGCCGTCCTCGGCGAGGCCCTCGACCGTTTCCACCCGGCAGCCGTCGGCCTGGCGGGCGAGCATCAGGCAGGAGCGCACCGGTTCGCCGTCCACCAGCACGGTGCAGGCGCCGCACACGCCCTGCTCGCAGGCCACGTGGGTGCCGGTGAGGCCGAGGCCGTGGCGCAGGAAGTCGCTGAGCAGGGTGCGGTCCTCGGCCTCGGCGGTGTGCGCGGCGCCGTTGACGCGCAGGCTGATCGATGTGCCGCTCATCGGTGACGTGGGCACGGGCTAGCTCCCCTCGGTGAGCAGGTGGACGGCGGCCCGGCGGAGGACCGTGCGCAGCAGGTCGCCCCGGAACTCGGCGCTGCCGTGGAGGTCGGAGGGCGGGCGGGTGCCGGCGACGGCCGCGTCGGCGACCTCGCCCAGCGCGCCGTCCGCCGCGGCGGCGCCGTACCCGGCCAGGGCCTGTTCGGCCCCGGTGAGCCGCAGCGGGCGGTCGGCCACCCCGCAGGCGGCGATGCGGGCCTCGGCCACCGCGCCGGCCTCCAGCCGTACGCCCACGCACACGCCGACCAGGGGGAAGCCCGCCCCGCCGCGCCGAGTGACGGACTCGAAGCGGTAGCGGAAGCCGGGCCTGCGCGGGAAGGAGACGGCGGTCAGGAGTTCGTCCGGCCGACGGGCGGTGCGGTGCGGCCCGGTGAAGAACTCCTCGGCGGGCACGGTCCGTTCGCCGCCCGCCCGGCGCAGCCGCAGCGTCGCCCCGAGCGCGACCGCGGTGGCCGCGAGCTGCGCGGCGGGGTCGGCGTGGCAGAGCGAGCCGCCGAGGGTCGCGCGGTGGCGGATCTGGCGGTGCGCCACCCGGGCGGCGGTCTGCGGCACGACGGGCAGCGCTGCTCGCAGCCCCTCGTGCCGTTCCAGGTCGTGCAGCCGGGTCATCGCCCCGACCAGCACGGCCGTGCCGGTCACCTCGACGCCGGCCAGCTCGGTGAGCCGGTTGAGGTCGAGCACCACGGCGGGCCGCACCCGGCGCAGGTTGAGCAGCGGCACGAGGCTCTGCCCGCCGGCCAGCGGGGCGATGCTGCGCCCGGGCGGGTCGAGCAGGGCGAGGGCCTCGTCGAGCGTGCCGGCGGCCCGGTACTCGAAGGGTGCGGGTTTCACGGGGCGGCTCCTTCGGCGGTGGCGTCCCCCTCGGCCGGGCCGGCGCCCTCGGTGCGCTCGCGGACCAGGTCGGCGGCGCGCTCCGGGGTCAGGTGGCACAGGGCGTCCAGCACGGTGGCGTCCAGGAGGACGGCCGCGCCGGAGCGTTCCGAGACGAGTTTGAGCCGGGTCCCGTTCCCGGTCGGGTAGCTCGACACCGTGACCGCCGCCGACTCGCAGCAGATCCGGCACAGTTCGGTCTCCCGGCGTTCCTCGGCCGTCCAGGCCAGCCCGTTCATGCCGCTGCCTCGCCTCCCGCGGGCCGGCGCGTGCCGGCCCGCGCTAGAAGATGATCGAGAGTTGCTGGTGCGTGGCGACCTCGGTGTCCAGCAGGACCCGGCGCCGCAGCAGCCGGTAGCCGGCGCCGGGCAGGCAGCGCACGATGTCGTGCCGGGCGGCGGTGGCGAGGGCGGCCTCGCCCCGGCCCCGCGTCCAGGAGGCGAGCACGTTGCACTCCACCCGCCAGGTGTCGGCCTCGGGCGCGGCGAACACCCGCACGCCGCTGATGAAGTGGCGCGTCACCCCGCCCGGGCGGTCGGACCACGCGTGCCGCAGGCCGGTGCGGCCGAGCTTCATCGCGAGGATGTGCTTGGTCGCCTCGAACAGCAGCGCCCGGTCGCTGTGCCGGGGCAGGGCCGGGTCCTCGCGCAGCAGCGGGACGGGCACCTGGTAGAGGAAGCGCTCGTCGAGGAGGTCCAGCCAGTCCTGGTGGCGGCCCTCGTCCAGGGCGGCCGACTCCTCGGTGAGGAACGCGCCGGCGGAGGCGTCGAGTTCGACCTGGCGGGCCCCGCGCGGCGGGAACGGCTGGAGCTCGTAGGCGGGTTGGTGGTCCGTGCGGACGGGCTCACTCATCGTCGCCCTCCGAACGCGGTGCGGGCGGCCTCACGCATCGTCGCCCTCCATCAGCTCGGCCCAGCGGCGGTAGAAGGCCCGCTGGTTCTGCTCGGACAGGGTCAGGTACTCGGCGCGGCCGGGGCCCGGGAAGTCCGGCACCGGTTCGCCGAGGCCGAGGCCCAGCGAGAGGTCGAGCGGGGCGCCGTCGGCCACCGTGCCGCCGATCGCGGCGTCGATCCGGGCGAAGTTCTCGAAGTCGTCCACCTCGAAGAGGATTCCGCCGGCCGACTGGGAGCGGGCCTGGAAGGCGTACGAGCGGCGCTTCCACTCCTCGTCCACGTGCCGCTTGGGCACCAGCGTCCAGTAGAGGCACTCGGTGTGCCGGGCGTCGATCGGGTTGTGCACGCGCCACACGAAGTACTTGGTCAGCGGGTCGTCCTCGCGCCCGATCGCCCGGTCGTGCGAGACGCTCAGGAAGGCGGCGTTCGGGAACAGCACGCCGTGCACGACCTCGCAGTGCGAGTTGAAGCGCACCTGCTCGGGCGTCTGCCCGGCGGTGAACGCCTCCCACACCTCGCGCGGGTAGCCGATGTAGGCCGGGTCCTCGACCTTGGCCGGCAGGGTGCGCCGGCCCTTCTCGACGACGTAGCCGGCCCGCACCGCGTGCCCCTGCGGCGTGGGGACGTTGATCCCGATCAGCTCCAGTTCGCCCTTGCCGAGCGTGCCGTCGGCCAGGCTGGAGCCGTAGATGCCCTGCTCGAACGCGGCCTGGTGGGTGGTGCCCATGTGGTAGCCGTCGCCGGCGAAGTTGTCGGTGACGACCTTCCAGTTGCCGGTCGTCACCGAGCGCTGCGGCGGCCCGTACACCTCCCACTCGCCGCCCGCGAGGTCGAGCAGCGCGTCCAGGTACCAGCGGGCGTCGCCCAGGTACTCCTCCAGCGGCGGGGCGCTCTCGCTCCAGGTCGCGAAGACGAAGCCGCGGTAGCAGGTCACCCGGGCCCGGGGCAGGTCGTAGCGGTCCTTGCGGAAGTCCTCCGGGTAGTTGCTGCGCAGCGCGGGCACGCCCACCAGGCGGCCGTCGTTGGCGAACGTCCAGCCGTGGTAGCTGCACCGGAAGTGCGCGGCGTTGCCGAACGTCGCCCGGCACAGCTGGGTGCCGCGGTGGCTGCACGAGTTGAGCAGCACGGTGAAGCGGCCCTGTTCGTCGCGGGCCACGATCACGCTGTCGTTGCCGAGCCTGCGGACCAGGTAGTCGCCGGCGTCGGGCAGTTCCGACGCGAACGCCAGTAACTGCCAGGACTCCCGGAACACCCGGCGCAGTTCCCGGTCGAGGACCGCTTCGTCGGAGAACGCCCGACGGTCCAGCGGATATCCGGGCAGGACTTCCTGCCAGGGCAGAGCTTCAGCCATCCGTACTCCACGGGCCGGTCGGCGGACGGGGGAAAACAACAGGGAAAGCGGGGGACGCGAAAACGCAGGTTAGGCCGTCCCGCCGCACACTGGCCAGTGTCCAACCGCAGCCGCCCGAACACCGCGCTGACCTCGGGCGATGGCCCGATCGCCGTTCACCGGTGACGCCTTGTCAGGCGTTCGGCGCCTTTGGTCCACTGAGGCCGTCCACGACCCGAATCCCGCCCGGAGGAAATTTCCTTGGCCACCCACGCGCTCGCCGCCGAAGATTTCTCGCACAACGACTTCGAGTACATTCCCGACCCTTTCTCCTTCTACGACCGAATGCGCGCCGAGCACCCGGCGTACCGCTCCGAGAAGATCTTCGGCGGGGCCTGGCTCTTCTTCAGCTACGCCGACTGCCTGGCCCTGATGAAGGACGAGCGGCTCTCCAACGCCCGGGCGGCCGTGCCGCTCTGGTTCCTGCCCGAGGAACAGCGCACCGACTACGCCGACATGCTCGGCGTCTACGAACGCTGGCTGGCCTTCCACGACGGCGCCGAGCACACCAAGAACCGCCGCCAGGCCAACCGCAGTTACGTCCCCTTCACGGACGCCGCGCTGGAGCCCCGGATACAGCGGCTGGTCGACGGGCTGCTCGACGC
Source organism: Kitasatospora sp. NPDC059722 (assembly GCF_042733235.1). NCBI lineage: Bacteria > Bacillati > Actinomycetota > Actinomycetes > Kitasatosporales > Streptomycetaceae > Kitasatospora > Kitasatospora sp. NPDC059722. The sequence goes on along the minus strand of NZ_JBHWGD010000024.1, from coordinate 85,986 downwards.
CGTCGACCCGGCCGGCTTCGACCTGATGACCGACTTCGCCTTCCCGCTGCCGGCCATGGTCATCGCCGACGTCCTCGGCGTGCCCGTCGAGGCGCACCCCGAACTGACCCGCTGGACCGACGACATCGCCTACCTCTTCGGCTCCACCAAGGTCACCGTCGAGCACCTCGACCGCACCCGCACCAGCACCCGCGAACTCGCCGAGTTCCTCGCCTCCCCCGAGTGCGCCAAGCTCTCCGAGGAGCAGAACGGCCTGCTGCACACGCTGCGCACCACCGAGGTCCACGGCCACCGCTTCAGCGACGAGGACGTCGTCGCCCAGGCCGCGCTCCTGCTGTTCGCCGGGGTCGCCTCGATCCGCTACCTCATCGGCAACAGCGTGCAGGCCCTGGAGGAACGCCCGCTGCACGAGCGCGACCTGCTGCTGGACCCGGCCACCGTCGGCCCGGCCGTCGAGGAGCTGCTGCGCTTCTGCACCCCGGTCCAGTTCGTCGGCCGGGTCGCCCGCGAGGACTTCGCCTACACCACCGCCGCCGGCCAGGAGATCGTGCTGCCGGCCCGCCGCCCGATGATGCTCTACGTCGGCTCCGCCAACCGCGACGCCGCCGCCTTCGACCGGGCCGACGAGCTCGTCCTCGACCGCCCGCTGCCCAACCGCCACCTCACCTTCGGCGCCGGCCGCCACCTGTGCTTCGGCGACCCGCTGGTGCGCCAGACCCTCCGGATCGCCCTCGCCACCCTGTACCGGCGCTGGCCCGCGCTGCGCGTCTCGCAGGACGGCTTCAACTGGAACAACAACCTCGGCTTCCACGGCTTCACGTCGCTGCGGGTGAGCGCCTGAGCGGCGACGACCGCCCCCGGATCCGCCGCCCCCGCCACCGCCGCCGACCCACAGGAGCGCTGATGACCCCTCCCCGCCTGCCCCGCCTCGGCAACTTCGTCGACGGCCGGTCCGCCGAACCCGCCGACGGCACGTACACCGAACTGCTCGACCCCTGCACCGGCACCCCGTACCTGCTGGCGCCCGACAGCGGCGAGGAGGACGTCGACCGGGCGATGCGGGCCGCCGCCACCGCCTTCGAGCAGTGGCGCTGGACCAGCCCCGCCGAGCGCCAGGACGCCCTCCTGCGCATCGCCGACGCCCTCGCGGGCCGGCTCGACGAGTTCGCCGCCGCCGAGGCCCGCAGCACCGGCAGCGCGGCGGCGGCCGGCGAGACCCCGCTGATGGTCGACCAGCTGCGCTTCTTCGCCGGCGCCGCCCGGGTGCTGGAGGGCCTGGCCGCGGGCGAGTACTCCCCCGGCCACACCTCCTACACCCGCCGGGAGCCGGTCGGCGTCTGCGCGCAGCTCGCGCCGTGGAACTTCCCGCTGCTGATGGCCGTGCTCAAGAGCGCGCCCGCCCTGGCCGCGGGCAACACCGTGGTGCTCAAGCCCGCCGAGACCACCCCCGAGACGGCCCTGCTGCTCGCCGAGCTGGCCGCCGAGGTGCTGCCGCCCGGGGTGCTCAACGTGGTCTGCGGCGGCCCGGACACCGGGCGGCTCATGGTGCGCCACCCCGTCCCGGCGCTGGTGTCGCTGACCGGATCGGTCGCGGCGGGCACGGAGGTCGCACGGGACGCGGCGGCCGGGCTCAAGCGGGTCCACCTGGAACTGGGCGGCAAGACCCCGGTCGTGGTCTGCGCCGACGCCGACCTCCCGGCCGCCGCCGCGAAGATCGTCGAGGGGGCGTACGGCAACGCCGGCCAGGACTGCACGGCCGCCACCCGGGTGCTGGTCGACCGGGCGGTCCAGGAGGACCTGCTGGTGGCGCTCACCAAGGCCGCGCAGGCGGCCCGCCCCGGCCCGCCGGACGACGCCGGCGCGCTGTACGGGCCGCTCAACAACGCCGACCAGCTGGCCCGGGTCGACGGCTTCGTCCGCCGCCTGCCCGCCCACGCGCGGGTCGTCACCGGCGGCCACCGGGTGGGCGAGGCCGGGTACTTCTACGCGCCGACGGTCATCGCCGACGTCCGCCAGGACGACGAGATCGTGCAGCGGGAGGTCTTCGGGCCGGTCATCACCGTGCAGCCGTTCGCCGACGAGGACGAGGCGGTCGCCCTCGCCAACGGCGTCGAGCAGGGCCTGGCCTCCGCGGTGTGGACCACCGACCACGCCCGCGCGATGCGGTTCACCCGCCGGCTGGACTTCGGCTGCGTCTGGGTCAACACCCACCTCGGCTTCCCGAGCGAGATGCCGCACGGCGGCTTCAAGCACTCCGGGTACGGCAAGGACCTGTCGGTGTACGGGTTCGAGGCCTACACCCGGGTGAAGCACGTGATGCACCACCTGGGCGAGTAGCCCGGCCGGCCGGAACACCCCCGTGGGGGGGGGGGGGGTGGGGGCGGGGGGCCGCGCGGGGGGGGCGGGGTGGGGGGAGGCGGCCCCCCGCCCCCCGCCCCCCCACCCCCCCGCGC
>NZ_JBHWGD010000024.1:56851-83523 GCF_042733235.1 Kitasatospora sp. NPDC059722 | reverse complement strand
TAATGACACATACGTTATCCGGTAAGCCCCCTAACACCGGTTTAACCCACTAATTCCACACCGGGGCGTAATCCCCCGCCCCCCCGAAACCCCCGGGCGGCCCGAGCGTTTCGACGCTCGGGCCCCTTCGGTGTCACGCCTGTGTTCAACTGCCGCCGCCGCGCACTCGGACAGCGTCCTGCGCGAGCTCCGCGACGAGCTCCGCCAGCGGCCGTCCGGGCTCGGCGACGGCCGCTTCCGCGAGCCGCCGGAAGTCGGCGGTCAGGCCCTCGACCCAGGCCGGGTCGAAGCGGCGGCGGTCGTACCAGACCTGCCCCTCGATCCGGTCCTCGGTGGGCATCAGCACGAACTCCAGGTCGAACCGGCTCGCCATGCCGCCCGGCGGGTGGACCTGGGTGACCTCCAGGCCGCTCAGCCTCAGCGCGTACTCGGGCCCGACCGCGACCTGGAACAGGATGTTCTCCAGCCCCTCGCCCCGCTCCCCCCGGCCCTGCGGCACGAGGTGGTACGGGACCTCCTGGTGGGCGAGCGAGTCCAGCACGGTGTCCCGGGTCGAGCGCAGCACCTCCAGGAAGCCCGCCTGCGGTTCCAGGTCCAGGCGCAGCACCAGCAGGTTGCACAGGAAGCCGACGGTGCCCGCCAGTTCGGGCCGCGTGCGGTTGGCGAACATCGAGGCGAGCGCGACGTCCCGCTGCCCCTCCCGGCCGTACAGCACGCCGGCGAACAGGGCCAGGGCGGCGACGAAGATCGTCGAGCGCTGCTTGCGGCACAGCGCCGTCAGGCCCGCCACCAACTCCGGCTCCAGGGTGAGGGCGGCCAGTCCGGGCAGCTGGCCGACGCCGTCGCGGATCGCCGACGTGCCGGGCAGCCGGGGCGCCTCGGCCCCGGCCAGGGTGTCGCGCCAGTACTTCTGGCTCTCCGCCAGCACGCCGTCCTCGTAGCGCTGCCGCTGCCACTCGCTGAAGTCGGCGAACTGCCAGGCCGCCTTGCCGGGTTCCGCCGCCGGCTCGCCGCCGGGCCGGTACAGCCGCCCGAGCTCCTGGGAGAGCACCCCGCCCGACCAGCCGTCGGTGGACAGGTGGTGGATGTTCAGCACCAGCACGGACTCCTCCGGCCCGACCGTCAGCAGCGCGGCGTGCAGCGGGGTGACGGCCAGGTCGTGCCGGTGCCGGGCGTGCCGCAGCAGCGCCTCGGCCAGCGCCTCGGGCTCCGGCCCGACCTCCTCCTCGGCCAGCGCGGCCGGCCGGGGCGTGTGGACGTGCTGGACGAGCCTGCGCCGCACCGACTCGTAGGTGGTGCGCAGCGCCTCGTGCCGTTCGACGAGCCGGTCCAGCGCGGTCCGCAGCGCGGGCCGGTCGAGCGGGCCGCGCAGCCGGTAGCAGGCGTTGACGTTCAGCGGGGTGTCGGCGCCGCGGTAGTGCTCCATCATCCAGAGCAGCCGCTGCCCGGGTGTGGCGTCGACGGTCCTCAGGACGGTCATGTGTGAGCCCTTCTGGTGGTGGCGGGGGCTTGGGGTCAGGCCCTAGGACTGGGCCGGCGCGGCCTCCGTGACCGGGGCCGGGCGGGCGGTCCCGGCGGAGTGGCGCACCGCGCGGTTGACGGTGGTCAGCACCGCGAGCAGGATCAGCCAGCCGCCGAAGATCACCGTGGTGGTGCGCGGGCCGAGGCCGTCGATCATCACGCCGCCGATCAGCGCGCCGAGGGACATCGCGCTCATGCCGAGGGTCTGCACCGCGCTGGAGACCCGCCCGCGCAGGTGGTCCGGGGTCGCCGCGAGCCGGTAGCTGGACAGCGCGACCATGTACACCGGCGCCAGCACCGACTCCGCGGCGGCCACCGCACCGAGCAGCCAGGCGTTCGGGGCGACGGCGTAGAGCGGGAACATCAGCGCCTCGACCCACAGCGTCACGGTGGCGATGCGGCCCAGCGGGAAGCGGTCGTTGACCCGGCTGGAGACCAGCGCCCCGACCATCGCACCGACGGCCGCCCCCGTGAAGACGAACCCGATCTCGGTGGGCGAGGCGCCGATCCGCTCGGCCAGCGTGATGATCACCAGGTAGCCGGCGCCGTAGCGGATCGCGTCCGCGGCCGAGATCAGCGCGAGGAAGCGGATCAGCGGCTGGCCCATCAGCCAGCTCAGGCCGGCCCGGACCTCCTTCAGCAGGCCGGCGGGGGTCTCCTCGCTGCGTTCCTCCTGGAACTTCGCCCGGGTGAAGCGCAGCGAGATCGCGGAGAGCACGAAGGAGACCGCGTCCACCACGAACGGCACCGCCCGCCCGAGCGAGTACAGCGCGCCGGCGACCATGCCGCCGCCGATCCGCACGGTGTTCGTCGCGGTCTCGAACCGGCCGAGCGCCGCCCCCAGTTGCCCGGCGCCGACGACGTTCGGCAGGGCCGCCGAGTTGGCCGACTCGAAGAGCGTCTCCAGCACCCCGTTGAGCACGGCCACCGCGCACAGCTGGGCGACCGTCAGGCCGTCCAGCCACATGGCGAGCGGCACGCTGACCGTCACCACGGCGCGGCCCAGGTCGCACAGGATCATCGTGGTCTTGCGGTCCCAGCGGTCCGCCAGCGCGCCCGCGAAGGGGCCGAAGAGCAGCCAGGACAGCGAGCTGAGGCCCATCACGAGCCCGGCCTGGGTCGGCGAGCCGGAGACGGCGAGCACCAGCAGCGGCAGCGCGAAGACCTGGACCTGGCTCCCCAGGAACGAGACCACCTGACCGCTGATCAGCAGCCCGAAGTCGCGGTTGCGCCAGAGCCCCTGGGGCTTCTCGGCAGGGTCGGTGTCTGGGGACTGGGCCATGTGGGACCTCTTGTTCGGGGCCGCCGCGGTGCGACGGCCGTGGTGGACCGGACACGGTCAGCGACCGTACTCAGGGCGGATCGTTCACGACAAGTGATCAGGTGTGCACACGGCCGGTCGGCGCACCGAGCGCCGCCCGTTCCCGCCGGACCCGGGCGACGGTGTCCGCGCTCAGGCGGCTCAGCAGGTCCATCGACTCCAGGCCGCGCATCACGCGCGGGGTGAGCAGCCCGATCCGGGCGAGCATGGGCACCACCCGGGAGAACAGCATCTGCCGGTAGCCGGCCAGGCCGGGGTCGGCCAGCGCGAAGGCCGTGCCCTCGGCGGCCGGGACCTCGAAGCGCTCCCACAGGTCGCCCAGCAGGAAGCGGCGGCGCATGAGTTCGACGGACGCCAGCAGGAAGTCCTCCCTCCGCGCCAGTTCGGCCGCCGACAGCCCGGGGACGACGTCGCGCAGCAGCAGCACCCCGAAGGAGACGTGGCGGGCCTCGTCCCGGGCCACCAGGGCGGTGATCTGCTTGATCAGCGGATCGTGGAAGGTGGCCTCCGCCAGCCGGAAGCCGGCCAGTGCCAGCGGCTCGACCAGGCACTGGACGGCCAGCGCGAGGAGGTCCCACTCGGTGGCCCCGAGCGCGTCCGCGAACAGCCGCCGCAGCCCCTCCGAGACCGGGTACGGCTCGGGGACGTGCTCCCCGACGTAGCGCCCGAACGCCTCCGCGTGCCGGGCCTCGTCCCCGGCCTGGCTGATGGCGCACAGCTTCGCCTCGATGTCCGGCAGCACCTCGGCCAGCCGGGCGCCCGCGAGCATCGCCGCCTGCTCGCCGTGCAGGAACTGGCAGACCGTCCAGGCCTGGGTCTGCCAGCGGAAGTCGTTCCAGGCGCGGGGCCCGCGCCGGCCGATCGGCGAGGCGCGCAGCGAGTCCAGCGCGTACGCCGAGCCGGCGGGCAGCGGCTCGCCGAAGGGGACGTCCAGCGACCAGTCGATGTCGGTGGCCGCGTTCCACTGGGCGAGCTTGGCGCCCTCGTAGAGCCGGGCGAGCCCCGAGCCGGCCGTGGAGCGCTCCCAGCTGAGGACGGCGGTCACCGGGGTGTCGACCCGGAGGTCGGCCAGCCCGGCGAGGGCGGTCGGGAGCCGGGGCGCCGCCGGCCGGGGCGGCCGGTCGTCCCGGGGCGGGGGCGTCACGCCCGCCCGGCCTGCTCCGCCATCAGCCGGCGCAGACTGAGCGGGCGCAGGTCGGTCCAGACCCGGTCGATGTGCGCGGTGCACTCGTCGAGGGTGCCGGTGGTGCCCTCGGCGGTCCAGCCGGCCGGGATCTCCTGGTCCTCGGGCCAGACGGAGTACTGCTCCTCGTGGTTGAGGACGACGTGGAAGCGGGCGGTGTCGCTGTCGAACACGGTGTTTCCCTTCGGTGGTTTCGGTCGGGTGATCACGGGGGGCACGGGGGGGCACGGGGGGGCGGGGACGGGCTCAGCACCCGTCCAGGGCCTCGGCGACGAACCGGGCGATCGCGGCCAGCGGCTCGGGGCGGGTCAGGTCGAAGTGCTCGGCCGCGACCTCGTGCCGGTCGATCCCGCCGGCCGCGTACGGCTCCCAGGCCTCGGCGCCGGGCGCGTCCCCGGACCGGCCGAGGGTCGCGGTGACGTGCAGCACGCGGCCGTCGAACCGTCCGGTCGGGGCGTCCGCCACCGCCCGGACGACGGCCGTCGCGGTGGCGGCGAGGTGGTCGAGCGCGGCGGCGCCGGGGGCGAACCCGCCGCCCTCGCGGCCGAGCAGGTCGGCGACCAGCTCCGCGTCGACGTCCTCGGGTTCCGCGCCCCAGTGTCCGCTCTCGACCGGGTAGGCGTCCAACACGGCCAGCAGGCACACCTGTTCACCGGCGGCGCGCAGCGCGCAGGCCATGGCGTGCGCGATGTTCCCGCCGGTCGACCAGCCGAGCAGGTGGTAGGGGCCGGCCGGCTGCACCTCGCGGATCCGGTCCACGTAGTCCCCGACCATCGCCGCCAGGTCCGCGGGCCGCTCGGCGCGGCGGTCGAGCCCGCGGGCCTGGAGGCCGTAGACCGGGCGGTCCGGCAGCCCGTCGGCGAGGCCGGTGTAGCAGCGGCTGAGGCCGGTCACCGGGTGGACGCAGAACAGCGGCGGCCGGTCGCCCTCACCGCCGAGCCGCACCAGCACCCCGGGGTCCGCGGCCGGGCCGCCGTCCAGCAGGGCGGCCAGTCCGGCCGGGCTCGGGGCGCGGAACAGGTCGGTCAGCTCGGCGGGTTCGCCGAGCTCGGCGCGGATCCGGGTGACGAGGCGGGTGGCCAGCAGGGAGTGGCCGCCGAGGTGGAAGAAGTCGTCCTCCACCCCGACCTCGGGCAGGCCGAGCGCCTCGGCGAACAGCCGGCAGAGCGCCTCCTCGCGGGGGCCCCGGGGCGCGCGGGTGACGCGCACCTCGGCCTCGGGGACGGGCAGGGCACGGCGGTCCACCTTGCCGTTGCCGGTCAGCGGCAGCGCGTCCAGCACCACGACGGCCGACGGGACGGCGTACTCCGGCAGGACGGTGCCCAGGTGGCGGCGCAGTTCGGCGCCCGTGACGGCCGCGCCCTCGCGCACCACCGCGTAGCCGACCAGCCTCCGGTCTCCCGGGCGGTCCTCCCGGACCACGGCGACGGCGCCGGTGACGTCCACGCGGCGCTCCAGCGCCGCCGACACCTCGCCCGGCTCGATCCGGACTCCGCGGACCTTCACCTGCTCGTCCGCCCGGCCCACGAAGACGAGTCGGCCGTCCGCCGTCCACCGCACGAGGTCTCCCGTGCGGTACATCCGCTCGCCCGGCCCCGCGAAGGGATCCGGGAGGAAGCGCGACGCCGTCAGCCCGGGACGCCCGAGGTAGCCGCGCGCCACCTGCGCCCCGGCGACGTACAGTTCGCCGGCCACGCCCGCCGGCACCGGCCGCAGCCCGGCGTCCAGCACGTAGACCCGGGTGCCGTCGAGCGGGCGGCCGATGGGCGCCCCGCCGTCCGGCCGCAGCGGCTCGCTGGCGGTCGCGCAGACGGTGGTCTCGGTCGGCCCGTAGGCGTTGATCAGCTCCCGGCCGGGTGCCCACCGCGCCACGAGCTCGCCGGGCAGGGCCTCGCCCGCGACGACCAGGACGGCCAGTCCGCCCAGGTCCGCCGCCGACCGCGCGGGCAGCGTCGCGAGGACCGCGGGCGTGATGACGGCGTGGGTGACACCGCGCTCCGCCAGCACCCTCGCGAGCGGCTCGCCGGACCGCGCGTCGGCGGGCGGCAGCACCAGCGCCGCTCCGGCCAGCAGCGCGTTGGCCCACTCGTAGACGGCCGCGTCGAAGCCCGGCGAGGCCAGCTGGAGCAGCGAGCGGCCCGGGCCGAGGCGCAGTTTCGCCGCGGACGCGGCCACCAGGTTGGCGAGGCCGGCGTGCGGGACCTGGACGGCCTTCGGGGTGCCGGTGGAGCCGGACGTGTAGATCAGGTAGGCGGCGTTCTGCGGGTGGACCCGGCTAGGCAGGTCCTCGCTCGGATGCGCCGCCACGGCGTCCATCACCGTCGGGTCGTCCAGCAGCAGGCACGGCCCGTCGATCCCCAGCGCCGACGTCGTCAGCACCAGCGACGGACGGGCGTCCGCCAGCATGAACTCCACCCGCTGCCGCGGATACCCCGGATCCACCGGCAGGTACGTCCCACCGGCCTTCAGCACCGCCAGCACGGACACCACAGCATCTGTGGAGCGAGGCAGCGCCACCGCCACCACCGACTCCGGCCCCACACCCCGCACCACCAGCTCCCGCGCCAACCGGTTCGCCCGCGCGTTCAGCTCACCGAAGCTCACCTCGCGGTCCCCGTCGACCACCGCCGGCGCGCACGGCTGCTCCGCCGCCCTCGCCTCGAACACCTGGTGGGCGAGCAGGCCGGAGTCCGCAGCGCGCACGGCTCCCGTCCCGTGGGCCAGGAGGGCGGCCCGCTCGGCGGGCTCCAGGAGCTCCAGCGCGCCGACCCGCGCTTCCGGGTCCGCCACCATCCCGGCCAGCAGCCGGACGAACCGGCGCGCGAGCGTCTCCGCCGTCGAGCGGTCGAACAGGTCCGTCGCGAACTCCAGCTCGCCGCCGATCCCGCCCGGCCCGCCGTCGCCGGTCCGGCGCTCCCAGAGGCCGGCCGCGAGGTCGAACTTGGCGTTCGGCAGGTCGACCGGGACCTCCTCGACCTCAAGACCCGGCAGCCCGGCCTCGGACCACGCGTTGTTCTGCAGCACGAGCGCGGTCTGGAAGAGCGGGTGCCGGGCCGCCGACCGGACCGGGTTGAGCACCTCGACCAGCCGCTCGAACGGCACGTCCTGGCTGCCCAGCGCCTCCAGGTCCGCCTCCCGCACCCGGCGCACCAGCTCCCGGACGCTCGGGTCGCCGGAGACGTCGGTGCGCAGCACCAGGGTGTTGGCGAAGAACCCGACCAGGTCGTCGAGCGCCTCGTCCGAACGGCCCGCCACCACCGTGCCGACGGGGATGTCCGCCCCGGCCCCGAGGCGGGACAGCAGCAGCGCCCAGCCCGCCCGCAGCACCATGAACAGCGTCGCCCCGGACTCGCGCGCCAGCGCCACCAGTCCCGCGTGCACGTCGGCGGGCACCTCGACGTCCACCGTGTCGCCCGCGAAGGTCGCGACCGCGGGCCTCGGACGGTCCGACGGCAGCGCCAGCTCCTCCGGCAGGCCGCGCAAACGGTCCTTCCAGAAGTCGAGCTGACGGTCCATCACATCCGGCTCGCCGAGCACCCGGTGCTGCCAGAGCGCGTAGTCGCCGTACTGGACGGGGAGTTCGGACCAGGCCGGAGCCCCGCCACTCGCACGGCGGGTCGTGTACGCGGCGGTCAGGTCGCGCAGCAGCGGGCCCATCGACCAGCCGTCGCACGCGATGTGGTGCACCACCAGCAGGAACACGTGCTCGTCCGGTGCGACGCGGAACAGCGAGGCGCGCAGCGGAAGTTCGCGCGCCAGGTCGAACTCGTGCCCGGCCGCGGCGGCGATCCGCCCGGGCAGGTCCTCCGGGGCGCAGTCGGCCGCTTCCCAGGGGACGAGCGGTTCGCCCGTCACCGGCACCACGTGCTGCCAGGGCGAGCCGTCCGCCACCGGGAAGACCGTCCGCAGGCTCTCGTGCCGGCCCACCACGTCCTCCAGCGCCGCCCGCAGCGCCCCCTCGTCCAGTGCCCCCTTCAGCCGCAGCGCGGTCGGCACCGTGTACGTCGAGGCGCTCCGGGTGCCCTCCCACTCGCGCAGGAACCAGAGGCGCTGCTGGGCGTACGAGAGCGGCGTCCGCTCGCCGCGCTCCACCGCGACCAGCGGCTCGTGCGGCGCTGCGGTCCGCGACTGCAGCAGCGCGGCGAGCCGGGCGGCCGTCGGCGCCTGGAACAGGTCACGGATGCCCAGCTCCACGCCGAGCGCCGCCCTGGCCCGGACGAGCAGGCGGATGGCCTGCAGGGAGTGCCCGCCCAGCGCGAAGAAGTCCTCGTCCACACCGACCCTGGGCACGCCCAGGATCTCCGCGAAGAGCCCGGCGAGGAGTTCCTCGCGGGCGTCGCGCGGGGCGTGCGCGACCTGCGCGACGACCGCGGGCGCGGGCAGGGCACGGCGGTCCACCTTGCCGTTGCCCGTCAGCGGCAGCGCCTCCAGCACCACGACGGCCGACGGCACCGCGTACTCCGGCAGCACCGACGCGACCTCGCTGCGCACGGCGGCGGCATCGGGTGAGGCCCCCGCGGCCGGGATGACGTAGCCGACGAGCCTCCGGTCCCCAGGGCGGTCCTCCCGGACCACCGCGACCGCGGCGACGACGTCCGCACAGCGTTCCAGCGCCGCCGACACCTCCCCCAGCTCGATCCGGTAGCCGCGCACCTTCACCTGATCGTCCGACCGCCCCACGAAGGCGAGTTGGCCGTCCGGCAGCCACCGCACCACATCGCCCGTGCGGTACATCCGCTCCCCCGGACCGGCGAAAGGATCCGGGAGGAAGCGCGACGCCGTCAGCCCGGGGCGGCCCAGATAGCCGCGCGCCACCTGCGCCCCGGCCAGGTACAGCTCGCCCGCCACCCCCACCGGCACCGCACGCAGCCCCGCATCCAGCACGTAGGCCCGCGTGTTCGTCGTCGCCCGGCCCAGGACCGGCGAACCGGCCGCCGACAGCGGCGTCATCACCGTGTCGACGGTGCACTCGGCCGGTCCGTACGCGTTGTGCGCGACCAGGCCGGGCGTCGCGCGCAGCCGCTCCCACAGCGGTGCCGGGAGCGCCTCGCCGCCCAGGAGCAGGGTCCGCACGACGGGCAGGCCCTCGGCCGGATCCGGCCGGAGCAGCCCCTCCTCGACCAGTTCCGCCGCGTAGGCAGGCGTGGTGTCCAGCAGGTCGACGCCCGCGCGGCGCAGGTCGGCCACGGCGGCGGGGCCGTCCCGGCGGGTCTCCTCGTCCAGCACGTACAGCTCGTGTCCGAGGAACAGCGCGCTCAGCGACTGCCAGCTCGCGTCGAAGGAGGACGACGACGTGCTCGCGACGCGGGCCCGGGAGCGGCCCGTCGCGGCGAGGTGGTCGGCCAGCACCGAGCGGTCGAGGTGCCGGGCGAGGTTGGCGAGGCCGGCGTGCGGGACCTGGACGGCCTTGGGGGTGCCGGTGGAGCCGGACGTGTAGATCAGGTAGGCGGCGTTCTGCGGGTGGACCCGGCAGGGCAGGTCCTCACTTCCATGCGCCGCCACGGCGTCCATCACCGTCGGGTCGTCGAGCAGCAGGCACGGCCCGTCGATCCCCAGCGCCGACGTGGTCAGCACCAGCGACGGACGGGCGTCCGCCAGCATGAACTCCACCCGCTGCCGCGGATACCCCGGATCCACCGGCAGATACGTCCCACCGGCCTTCAGCACCGCCAGCACGGACACCACGGCATGCATCGAGCGGGGCAGGGCCACCGCCACCACCGACTCCGGCCCCACGCCCCGCACCACCAGCTCGCGAGCCAGCCGGTTCGCCCGCGCGTTCAGCTCACCGAAGCTCAGCTCGTGGTCGCCGAACACCAGAGCGCGTTCGGCCGGGCGCGTCCTCGCCTGCTGCTCGAAGAGCCGGTGCACCGGCTCGGCGTCGGGCTCGGGCGCCACGGCACCGGCCCACTCCTCCAACTGGTCTCGCTCCGAGTCCTCCAGGAGCCCCAGCGCGCCCACCCGGGTGTCCGGGTCCGCCACCATCCCGGACAACAGCCGGACGAACCGCCGGGCGAGCGTCTCCGCCGTCGAGCGGTCGAACAGGTCCGTCGCGAACTCCAGCTCGCCGCCGATCCCGCCCGGCCCGCCGGCCGCCGACGTCAGCTCCCAGCAGTCCACCGACAGGTCGAACTTGGCGATCCGGTGCTCGACCGGAACGTCCTCGGTCTCCAGTCCGGGCAGGTCCAGCTCGGACCAGGTGGTGTTCTGGAGGATCAGCAGCGTCTGGAAGAGCGGGTGCCGGGCCGCCGACCTGGCCGGGTTCAGGACCTCGACCAGGCGCTCGAACGGCACGTCCTGACTGCCCAGCGCGTCCAGGTCCGCCTCGCGGACCCGGCGCAGCAACTCGCGCACACTCGGATCGCCCGACAGATCCGTCCGCAGCACCAGCGTGTTGACGAAGAACCCGATCAGCTCGTCCAACGCCTCGTCCGACCGGCCCGCCACCACCGTGCCCACGGGGATGTCGGTGCCGGCGCCCAGCCGCGACAGCAGCAGCGCCCACCCCGCCCGCAGCACCATGAACAGCGTCGCACCACTCTCACGAGCCAGCGCCACCAGCCCGGCGTGCACGTCGGCGGGTATCGCGAGGTCCACGGTGTCGCCCGCGAAGGTCGCGACGGCGGGCCTCGGACGGTCCGACGGCAGCGCCAGCTCCTCCGGCAGGCCGGCCAGCCGCTCGCGCCAGAAGTCGAGTTGACGGTTCATCAGTGAATCGGAGTCATCCTCCTCACCCAGCACGCCGCGCTGCCAGAGCGCGTAGTCGCCGTACTGGACGCCGAGTTCGGACCACGCCGGGGGCTCGCCCGTCCCGCTGCGGGCCGCGTACGCGGCGGTGAGGTCGCGCAGCAGCGGTTCCATCGACCAGCCGTCGCACGCGATGTGGTGCATCACCAGCAGGAACACGTGCTCATCGGGAGCGATCCGGAACAGCCAGGCCCGGAGCGGGAGTTCGCTCGCGAGGTCGAAGACGCCGTGCACGGCCCCGTCGATCAGGCCGGTGACGGCCTCCGCCGCACACGCCACGCTCTCCCAGGGCACGAGCGGCTCGCCCGTCACCGGCACCACGTGCTGCCACGGCACGCCGTCGACGACCGGGAACACCGTCCGCAGGCTCTCGTGCCGGCCCACCACGTCCTCCAGCGCCGCCCGCAAAGCGCCCTCGTCCAGCGCGCCCCGCAGCCGGACGGTCAGCGGCATCGCGTACGTCGCCGTCCGGGCCTCGCTGTCCACGGTCCCGAGGAACCAGAGGCGCTGCTGGGCGTGCGACAGCGGGAGCCGCTCGGGGCGCTCGACGGGCCGCAGCGGCGGCCTCGGGTCGACCTCGCCGCGCTGGTCGAGCAGAGCGGTCAGCCCGGCCACGGTCGGCGCCTGGAACAGGTCGCGGATGCCCAGCTCCACGCCGAGCACCGAGCGGACCCGGGCGACGAGGCGCATGGCCAGCAGCGAGTGCCCGCCGAGCGCGAAGAAGTCGTCCTCCACACCGACCTGCGCACGGCCCAGCACCTGCTCGAACAGCCCGCACAGCACCTCCTCCCGCGCGTCCCGGGGCGCCCGCGTGACATGCACCTCGGCCTCCGGCGCGGGCAACGCACGGCGGTCCACCTTGCCGTTGCCGGTCAGCGGCAGCGCCTCCAGCAGCACGACGGCCGACGGCACCGCATACTCCGGCAGGAGCGCACCGAGCTCGCGCCGCACCTCGGCACCCGTCACGGCCGCGCCCTCGCGCGCCACCGCGTACCCGACGAGCCGCCGGTCTCCCGGGCGGTCCTCCCGGACCACCGCGACCGCGGCGACGACGCCCGCACAGCGCTCCAGCGCCGCCGACACCTCACCGAGCTCGATCCGGAACCCGCGCACCTTCACCTGGTCGTCCGCCCGCCCCAGGAAGGCGAGTTGGCCGTCCGGCAGCCACCGCACCACATCACCAGTCCGGTACATCCGCTCCCCCGGACCACCGAACGGGTCCGGCAGGAACCGCGACGCCGACAGCCCGGGGCGGCCCAGGTAGCCGCGCGCCACCTGCGCCCCGGCGAGGTACAACTCGCCTGCCACGCCCACCGGCACCGGACGCAGCCCCACGTCCAGCACGTAGGCCCGCGTGTTCGTCGTCGCCCGCCCGAGCAGCGGCCCGTCGGTGTCGCCGAACCACGCCGCCAGCGCGTCCACGGTGTTCTCCGTCGGGCCGTAGGTGTTCTGCCCGGTCCACCCCGGCGCGTCCAGCATCCGGCGCCACAGCGACTCCGGCAGCGCCTCGCCGCCGACCACGAGGGTCCGGGGCGAGCGCGGGTCCGCCTCCAGCAGGCCCTGCTCGACCAGTTCGGCGGCGTAGCCCGGCGTCGTCTCCAGCAGTTCGATGCCTTCCCGCCCGATGTACTCGGCCAGTCGGGCGGCGTCGCGGCGGTCGTCGTCGTCCGTCAGGTGCAGTTCGTGGCCGAGGAACAGCCCGAGCACCGGGGTCCAGCTGGAGTCGAAGGCCAGCGGCGCGGTCGAGATCATGCGGATCCGGGTGGCGCCCGAGCGGGCCCGGTGACCGGCGAAGGTCACGCGCTCGTAGTGGTGGCAGAGGTTGGCGAGGCTGCCGTGGTCGATCACGACGCCCTTGGGCCGGCCCGTCGAACCCGACGTGTAGATGACGTACGCCGCGTGCCGCGGAGCCAGGGCCACCCCGAGGTCTCCATCGCCGTGCCGCGCCACCGCCTCATCGTCGAACAGCAGTTGAGCGACACCTGGATACCCGGCGCCCAGCTCCCGATCGGTGACCAGCACCTCCGGAGCCGCGTCCGCCAGCATGAACTCCACCCGCTCACGCGGATACTCCGCGTCGATCGGCAGATACGTACCACCCGCCTTCAACACCGCCAGCAGCGCCACCACCGACTCCACCGACCGCGGCAACAGCACCGCGACCCGCACCTCCGGCCCCACGCCCCGCGCCACCAGCTCACGCGCCACCCGGTTCGCCCGCGCATTCAGCTCACCGAAGGTCCAGGCCTGGCCGCCGAACACCAGTGCCCGCTCGTCCGGGCGGCTCCGGGCCTGCTCCTCGAAGAGCCGGTGCACCGGTTCACGGTCCACGGCCGGCTCGACGACACCGGCCCACTCCTCCAGCAACCGGTGCCGCTCCGACGGCTCCAGCACCTCCAGCGCGCCCACCCGGGCGTCCGGCTCCGCCGCCATCGCCGCGAGCACCCGGACGAACCGGCGGGCCAGGTCCTCGGCGGTCGACCGGTCGAACAGGTCGCTCGCGTACTCCAACTGGCCGCCGAGTCCGACCGGTTCACCCGTCGAGCCCGCCTGCTCCCAGAAGTCGACGGACAGGTCGAACTTCGCGATCCGGTGGTCCACCGGGATCTCGTCGACCCGCAGGCCCGACAGGCCCGGCTCCGACCACGCGTTGTTCTGGAGGATCAACATGGTCTGGAAGAGCGGGTGCCGGGCCGCCGACCTGGCCGGGTTCAGGACCTCGACCAGTCGCTCGAACGGCACGTCCTGACTGCCCAGCGCATCCAGGTCCGCCTCGCGCACCCGGCGCAGCAGCTCGCGCACGCTCGGATCGCCCGACAGATCCGTCCGCAGCACCAGCGTGTTGACGAAGAACCCGACCAGGTCGTCCAACGCCTCGTCCGAACGGCCCGCCACCACCG
Organism: Kitasatospora sp. NPDC059722; assembly: GCF_042733235.1. Classification (NCBI taxonomy): domain Bacteria; kingdom Bacillati; phylum Actinomycetota; class Actinomycetes; order Kitasatosporales; family Streptomycetaceae; genus Kitasatospora; species Kitasatospora sp. NPDC059722. The sequence continues at coordinate 69,851 of NZ_JBHWGD010000024.1, read as the reverse complement.
TGCCCACGGGGATGTCGGTGCCGGCCCCGAGGCGGGACAGCAGCAGCGCCCACCCCGCCCGCAGCACCATGAACAGCGTCGCCCCGGACTCCCGCGCCAGCGCCACCAACCCGGCGTGCACCTCCGCCGGCACCGCCACGTCGACCACGCCGCCGGCGAAGCCCGGTTCGAGGGGCCGCGGCCGGTCGGTGGGCAGCGTGAGCTCCTCCGGCAGGCCCTCCAGCCGCTCGCGCCAGAAGTTGAGCTGACGGTTCGTCAAGGACTCGGAATCGTCCTCCGCGCCCAGCACACCGCGCTGCCAGAGCGCGTAGTCGCCGTACTGCACCGGGAGTTCGGACGACCCCGGAGCGTCGCCGGTCGTGCTGCGGGTGGCGTGGGCGGCGGCGAGGTCGCGCAGCAGCGGTCCCATCGACCAGCCGTCGCACGCGATGTGGTGCACCACGAGGAGCAGCACGTGCTCCTCCGGGGCGATCCTGAACAGCCATGCCCGGAGCGGGAGTTCATTCGCGAGGTCGAAGCCGTGGCCGGACGCCGCCGCCAGCCGCTCGTCGAGCTCATCCCGGCCGCACGCCGACACCTCCCACGGGACGAGCGGTTCGCCCGTCACCGGCAGGACCTGCTGCCACGGCACGCCGTCGACGACCGGGAACACCGTCCGCAGGCTCTCGTGCCGGCCCACCACGTCCTCCAGCGCCGCCCGCAGCGCCCCCTCGTCCAGCGCGCCCCGCAGCCGCAGCGCGGTCGGCACCGTGTACGTCGAGGCGCCGCTCGCGCGTTCCCACTCGCGCAGGAACCAGAGGCGCTGCTGCGCGTACGAGAGCGGGAGCCGCTCGGGCCGCTCGACGGGCCGCAGCGGCGGCCTCGGGACCACCGCGCCGCGCTGGTCGAGCAGGGCGGTCAGCCCGGCCACGGTCGGCGCCTGGAACAGGTCGCGGATGCCCAGCTCCACGCCGAGCGCCGAACGGACCCGGCTGACCAGCCGCGTCGCCAGCAGGGAGTGCCCGCCCAGCTCGAAGAAGTCGTCCTCCACCCCGACCCGCGCACGGCCCAGTACCTGCTCGAACAGCCCGCACAGCACCTCCTCCCGCGCGTCCCGGGGCGCCCGCGTGACATGCACCTCGGCCTCCGGCGCGGGCAGCGCCCGGCGGTCCACCTTGCCGTTCCCCGTCAGCGGCAGCGCCTCCAACACCACCACCGCCGACGGCACCGCATACTCCGGCAGCGCCGACGCCGCCTCCCTGCGCACGGCGGCGGGATCCGGCACGGCTCCGGCGGCGGGGACGACGTACGCCACGAGCCGGCGGTCCCCCGGGCGGTCCTCCCGGACCACGGTGACGGCGGCCGAGACGTCCGCACAGCGCTCCAGCGCCGCCGACACCTCGCCCAGCTCGATCCGGAAGCCGCGCACCTTCACCTGGTCGTCCGCCCGGCCCAGGAACACGAGTTGGCCGTCCGCCGTCCACCGCACCAGGTCCCCGGTGCGGTACATCCGCTCCCCCGGACCGCCGAACGGATCCGGCAGGAAGCGCGACGCCGACAGCCCGGGACGCCCGAGGTAGCCGCGCGCCACCTGCGCCCCGGACACGTACAGCTCCCCGATCACCCCGGCCGGCACCGGACGCAGCGCGGCGTCCAGCACGTAGGCCCGCGTGTTCGTCGTCGCCCGGCCCAGCACCGGCGACGGCGCGACGGCGAACCACGCCATCAGCGCGTCCACGGTGTTCTCCGTCGGGCCATAGGTGTTCTGTCCGGTCCACCCCGGCGTCGCCAGCACGCGCCGCCAGAGCGACTCCGACACCGCCTCGCCGCCGACGTTCAGCATGCGCGCGAAGCCGGACTCCCCGTCCAGGAGCCCCTGTTCGACCAGTTCCGCCGCGTAACCCGGAGTGGTGTCGAGGAACTCGACCCGGGCCCGCTCCAGGTACTCCACCAGTCGCGCGGCGTCGCGGCGGGTCTCGTCGTCCAGCAGGTGCAGCTCGTGGCCGACGAACATGGCCAGCAGCGCCACCCAGCACGAGTCGAACGCGAGCGGGGCCGTCGTGGCGACGCTCGCCCGCTCCCGGCCGGTAGCGGCCAGCAGTTCGGCGTAGGTGGTGACCACGTAGTGGTGGCAGAGGTTGGCGAGGCTGCCGTGGTCGATCACGACGCCCTTGGGCCGGCCCGTCGAACCCGACGTGTAGATGACGTACGCCGCGTGCCGCGGAGCCAGGGCCACCCCGAGGTCTCCATCGTCGTGCCGCGCCACCGCCTCGTCGTCGAGCAGCAGTCGAGCGACATCCGGATACCCGGCGCCCAGCTCCCGATCGGTGACCAGCGCCTCCGGAGCCGCGTCCGCCAGCATGAACTCCACCCGCTCACGCGGATACTCCGCGTCGATCGGCAGATACGTACCACCCGCCTTCAGCACCGCCAGCAGCGCCACCACCGACTCCACCGACCGCGGCAACAGCACCGCGACCCGCACCTCCGGCCCCACACCCCGCGCCACCAGCTCACGCGCCACCCGGTTCGCCCGCGCATTCAGCTCGCCATAGCTCAGTTCCCGCTCTTCACAGACCAGAGCGCGCTCGTCCGGGCTCGTCCGCACCTGCCGCTCGAACAGCCGGTGCACCGGTTCGGGGTCGGCCGCCGGCTCGACGACACCGGCCCACTCCTCCAGCAACCGGTGCCGCTCCGACGGCTCCAGCACCTCCAGCGCACCCACCCGGACGTCCGGATCGGCCACCATCTCCGCCAGCACCCGGACGAACCGCTCCACCAGCCCCTCGGCCGTCGACCGGTCGAACAGGTCGCTCGCGTACTCCAACTGGCCACCGAGGCCGGCCGGCTGCCCGTCCTCGGCGAAGTGCTCCCAGGCGTCCAGGGACAGGTCGAACTTGGAGATCCGGTGGTCCACCCGGAACTCCTCGGTCTCCAGGCCCGGCAGCCGCAAGGTCGTCCAGGAGTTGTTCTGCAGCACCACCATGGTCTGGAAGAGCGGGTGCCGGGCCGCCGACCGGACCGGGTTCACCACCTCGACCAGCCGCTCGAACGGCACCTCCTGGCGCCCGAAGGCGTCCAGGTCCGCCTCCCGCACCCGGCGCAGCAGCTCGCGCACGCTCGGATCGCCCGACAGGTCCGTCCGCAGCACCAGCGTGTTGACGAAGAAGCCGATCAGCTCGTCCAACGCCTCGTCCGACCGGCCCGCCACCACCGTGCCGATCGGAATGTCCGCCCCGGCGCCCAGCCGCGACAGCAGCAGCGCCCACCCCGCCCGCAGCACCATGAACAGCGTCGCACCACTCTCACGAGCCAGCGCCACCAGCCCGGCGTGCACGTCGGCGGGTATCGCGAGGTCCACGGTGTCGCCCGCGAAGGTCGCGACGGCGGGCCTCGGACGGTCCGACAGCAGCGCCAGCTCCTCCGGCATGCCGGCCAGCCGCTCGCGCCAGAAGTCGAGCTGACGATCCATCAGTGAGCCGGGATCGTCCTCCTCGCCCAGCACCTCCCGCTGCCACAGCGCGTAGTCCCCGTACTGCACCGGGAGTCGCGACGACCAGACCGGCGCCTCGCCCGTCGCGCCACGCGCGTCGTACGCGGCGGCCAGGTCACGCAGCAGCGGCCCCATCGACCAGCCGTCGCACGCGATGTGGTGCACGACGAGCAGGAACACGTGCTCCTGCGGCGCCATCCGGAACAGCGAGGCCCGCAGGGGCAGTTCGCGCGCCAGGTCGAAGGCCCGGGCCACGGTCGCGTCGACCAGCCCGGTCAGCTCCCGCTCGGCACACTCCCGCACCTCCAGCGGCACCAGCGGCTCGCCCGTCGCCGGCAGGACCTGCTGCCACGGCACGCCGTCCACCGCGGGGAAGACCGTCCGGAGGCTCTCGTGCCGCCCCACCACGTCCTCCAGCGCCGCCCGCAGCGCCCCCTCGTCCAGCGCGCCCCGCAGCCGCACCGCGACGACCTCGTTGTAGACGGCCGCGCCCTCCTCCAACTCCCTGAGGAACCACAGGCGTTGCTGGGCGTACGAGAGCGGGAGCAGCTCGGGGCGCGCCATCGCCTGCAACGGTGCCCGCTTCTCCGCCGCGCCGCTGTCGAGCAGTTCGGCCACGCCCGCGACGGTCGAGGCGTCGAAGAAGTCCCGGATGCCGATCTCCACCCCGAAGACCGCCCGGATCCGCCCGAGCAGCCAGGTGGCCAGCAGCGAGTGCCCGCCGAGGTCGAAGAAGTCGTCCTCCACCCCGACCCGCGGCCGCTCCAGCACCTGCTCGAACAGCCCGCACAGCACCTCCTCGCGCGCCGTCCGAGGCACTCGGGGCTCACTGGCGAAGGGCTGGTCGGGGTTGGTCGGCATGGTGTCACCTCAGCGGGATCGTGGGGCTTCGGGGGCTCCCTGGCAGGCGGGCGCAGGGGCATCACAAGGGGGAAGGGCACGCGGCACAGCGCGCGCGGACGGACGGCCGGGCACCGCCGAAGCCGTCGCAGCGCATCATGGCCCGAGGGGCCGGGCGTCCACCAGGGCCGTGGCCGGCGCTCAGCCGAGCGCCAGGACGAACTCGACCTCCGGCGGCTCACCGGCGTCCGGGGCGTGCCGGGCGAGCGCCTCGCACACCGCCCGCCGCCAGTCCTCCGAGACGGCGGGCGGCACCAGTTGCTGACGGCACCCCGCGCCCGGCGCCGCGGCGGGCACCGCGACCCGGTAGTGCGCCTGCTCGTCCGCGTCCAGGCCCGGGAACCACGCGTCGTAGTCACCCGGCCGGCCGTCCAGGCTCCAGCGCAGCCGGACGGGCCGCCCGTGCCGTTCGGCCAGCCGGTGGACGGCCTCAGGGTCGAGGCCGGGCGCGCCCGGCCCGTCGACCGGCTCCGCCCGGCGTGCCGCGTGCAGCCGGCGGGCCTCGCCCAGTCGGGCGTTGGCGATCCCGCTGACGCCGAACGCCGCGGCGTCGCCCGCCAGCAGCCAGTCGAGCTCGTCGAGCCCGATCCGGGCGGCGGGCCGCCACGGGCCGGCCTCCGCCGGGGCCTGGCAGCCCACGTGCAGGACGGCGTCGTAGCGGAACAGCGTCATCTCGGTGGGCGCCGCGCCCAGGCGCGGGGCGAGCTCGACCGCCGTGATCGCCGGGAAGCGCCGCGGCAGGTCCGCCAGGTAGCCGGGGTCGACGCTCAGCTCGACGTCCCCGGCGAGTTCGACCGCCACGTGGTCCAGGCGCAGGCCGCTGCGCGGTCCCGGCTCCCGCCGCAGCTCGTGCTTGAGCACCGCGAAGTGCTCCAGCAGGCGGGAGTCCCGCAGGTCGCCGAGGAACACGTGCCCGCCGGGCGCCATCCGCGGCAGCGTCGCGGCGATCACCGACTCCAGGTACGCCACCGAAGGGAAGTACTGGACGACCGAGTTGACGACGGCGGTGTCGTACCCGCCCGGCGCCGCGGCCGGCGGGGCGGGCACGTCGGCCGCGGCCTCCGCCACCGTGATCACGGCCTCCGGCCCGCCCCGGCGCAGGTCGTCGCCCAGCCGGCGCAGCAGGCGCACCGCCTCGGCGGAGAAGTCCGTCGCGGTGTACTCGCGGACACCGAGCCGCTCGACCAGCGGCCGCGCGAGCAGTCCGGTGCCGGCGCCGATCTCCAGGACGGCGCGGGGTCCGAGCCGGGCGAGCCGCTCCACCGTGGTGTCCACCCACTCGGCCATGTGCGCGGCGCCGATCGGCCGGCCGGTAAAGCTGTCGGTCCACCCCGCCAGCCGGCCCGCCTCCGGACCGTCGTCGTCCGCGACCAGCCCGTACGCGTCCTCGAACACGGCCTGCCAGGACTCGACCACGACGGCCTCGTCGTCCTCGTCACCCGCCGGCCCGGGTTCGGGCAGCACCTCGACGAGCAGCCGCCGCGCCCCGGCCCCGTCGGCCCGCACGGTCACCGCCCGCACCGGCACCAACGGGGCCAGCGCGGCGGCGACCACGCCGGACAGGTCCGGCCGGGCGTCGTTCTCGTGCTCACGCTCTCGCACTGACACAGCATCAACTCCGGGATCGGGGTGCCGGAAACGGAGATCCGCCCGCGAACGGCGGGCCACTGCTGCGCCATTTACCTGGAGCCACGAACGGTCTGTCAATCGATCACCGCGCCCCCCGGTGTCCAACCGCAGACGCCCGCGGTTGGACACCCGGCCACCCGTCGGCGGACACCCGCCCCGCGCTGCTACCCTCGCGGACCGGCCCCTTCCGCTCCGGGTCGACCGGCGGCCCCGGCGGTTTCGATCAACCCCCGACGGGCCCGCGCGCTATACGTTTGTCCTCGTCGCCCGCGCCGCCCCGAGGAGAACCGTCATGGCCGACCAGACCCGCGCCCACCTGCTCACGGCCATCGAGCTCGCGGCCTCCGCCCGGGCCCACGGCAACCACCCGTTCGGCGCCCTGCTGACCGACGGCGCCGGCGGCGTCCTGCTCACCGCCGAGAACACCGTGCTCACGGACCACGACGTCACCGCCCACGCCGAGACCAACCTCGTCCGCCAGGCCTCCCGCCACCTCGCCCCGGCCCAGCTCACCGGCGCCACCCTGTACTCCAGCACCGAACCGTGCGCCATGTGCGCCGGGGCGATCTACTGGAGCGGCATCCGCCGGGTCGTCTACGCCCTCGCCGCCCCCGAGCTGAACGCCATCGCCGGCGTGGACCCGGACGAGCCCGTCCTCGCCCTCCCCTGCCGCGACGTCTTCGCCGCCGGCGGCAACACCGTCACCGTCTCGGGCCCCCACCTCTACGACGAGGCCGCCGCCGTCCACACGGGCTACTGGGGATAGCCGCCCGGTGCGGATCCGCGGCCGACAAACGACGTGACCTCCCGACCGGGTCGGTGTTACGGTGGAGCGGTTCGTGTTCGACCGGATCGAGGAAGTGGGGAGGTGGGGTTGATGACCGCGCTCAAGGCCGTCGCCGTGCGCAGCGCCCGGGTCACCCTCACGTCCCGGGCGTCGGCCTGACCCCGCCCTCGAATCCCCCTTCCCCGCCGGGAGCGTGAGCTCGCGGGGCCGGGGACGCGTCGCCGTCCCCGGACGAACACACCACACCGGAACGGAACCTCGTTCATCATGACCATCTCCACCACCTCCACCCCGCGCTGGACCACCCGCACCGAGACCGCCGACGACGTCCCGGCCGTCCGGGAGATCGTCCTCGCCGCGTTCGGGTCCCCGTCGGAGGCCGACCTCGTCGACGCCCTGCGGATGGACGGGGCCTGGATCGACGAGCTGTCCGTGCTGGCCGTCACCCCCGACGGCCGCCCGGTCGGCCACGCGCTGCTCACGCGCTGCCACATCGGCGACACCCCCGCCCTGTGCCTGGCCCCCTGCGCCGTCCTCCCGGAGTACCAGCGCACCGGCGCCGGCTCCGCCGCGATCCGCGCCGCGCTCGACGAGGCACGCCGCCTGGGCGAGCGCTTCGTCGTCGTCCTCGGGCACCCGGACTACTACCCGCGCTTCGGCTTCGGCCGGGCCTCCGCCCACGGGATCGGGCTGAGCATCGAGGTGCCGGACGAGGCGCTGATGGCGCTGGGCCTGGACCCGGAGCACCACCCGCTGCCGTCCGGCACGGTCCGGTACGCGGCTCCGTTCGGAATCTGACGGTCCAAGCCCTCCGGCACAACCCTCCGGCACAGCCTTCCGCGGCCGGGACAGACGCCCTGTTCCGGCCGCGGAGGCGTCCGCATACGGACATACCGACTGCTGTTCCATCCGAGTTCAACCGCGCGCTCCTGACGCCGCCCCGCGCACCCCCTACCTTCCGTGGGGGACTGCGAGAAGGGGCCATGAACGACAGACAACATGCCGTACGGGCACGCGGATTGACGAAGCACTTCGGTGACGTCGTGGCGCTCGACGGGGTCGGGCTCGACCTGGCGGCCGGGCGGATCCACGGGCTGGCCGGGCCGAACGGGGCCGGGAAGACGACGCTGCTCGGGCTGCTGCTGGGCCTGGCCGTCGCCGACGGGGGCGAGTTGGAGGTGCTGGGCAGACCCGTCGGACGGGCCCTCGCCGCACCGCCCGGCGTCGCCGGGTTCGTCGACGGCCCCGGCCTCTACCCGTCCCTCACCGCCCGCCGGAACCTGGCCGCCCTCGCGGCCCTGACCGGCCAGGACGCCCGCACCGGCCGCATCGACGGGGCCCTGGCCGAGGTCGGGCTGAGCGACGTCGCGGACGACCGCGTGCGCGGGTTCTCCCTCGGCATGCGCCAGCGCCTCGGACTGGCCGCCGCGCTGCTCACGGACCCGCGCCTGCTGGTGCTCGACGAGCCGTCCAACGGCCTCGACCCGGCGGGCAAGCAGCACGTGCACCGGGCGCTGCGCCGCCTCGCGGACGACGGCGTGACCGTCGTGCTCTCCAGCCACCGCATGGACGACCTGGAGGCGCTCTGCGACGAGGTCACGATCCTCGCGACGGGCCGAATCCGCTTCTCCGGCCCGCTGGAGAAGCTCGCGGCCGACAGCCCCGAGCTCGACTACCGCCTGCTCACGTCCGATCCGTCGGCCGCCCGGGCCGTGGCCGCCGAGACCCCGGGCATCAGGGCCGTCACCGGGACCGGGCCCCGGCGCGCGGCCGGGACGCTCGTCGTGCGCGCTTCGGCGCCGGCCGTCGAGCAGTTCGTGGGTGCCCTGGTGCACGCGGGCATCGGGGTGCGGGAAGTCGCTCCCGTGGTCCCGCCGCTGGAGGCCGCGTTCCTCGCCCTGACCGACCAGCAGGAGGGCGCCCGATGAGCACCGCACTCGCATCCCCGAAGGCGGCCCCCGGAACGCGGCCGGTACCGGTCGCCCGGGTGTACCGCTTCGAGGTCGTCAAGCTCGTCTCCCAGTGGCGGATCCGCCTGCTGGTGCTGGCCTGCTGGACGCTGCCCGGCCTGTTCGTCGCCGCCGTGGCCCAGCAGGGCACGCTGCCGTCCGACACGCTGTTCGGCCGCTGGATGCACGCCACCGGCTGGGCCGGGCCCCTGGTGGTGCTGGGCTTCGCCGGCTCCTGGGCCCTGCCCCTCCTCACCTCCGTGGTCGCGGGCGACGTCTTCGCCGCCGAGGACCGCCTCGGCACCTGGCGCCACCTGCTGGTCGCGATCCGCTCCCCGCGGCGGATCTTCGCGGCCAAGGCGCTGGCGAGCGGCACCGTGATCGTGCTGCTGGTGGCCGGGCTGATGGCGTCCGGGACGGCCGGCGGGCTGGCGGCGGTCGGGAACCGGCCGCTGGTCGGCGTCGACGGGCACCAGCTGCCGCCGTCCGACGCGGCCGGTGGCGTCCTGCTCGCGTGGACCTGCGCACTGGCACCGACCCTGGCGCTGGCCGCGATCGGGCTGCTCGGCTCCGTCCTCCTCGGCCGCTCGCCGATGGGCCTGCTCGTCCCCGCGCTGACCGCGGTCGCGATGCAGCTCGCGCAGATGCTGCCGCTGCCGGTGGCGCTGCGCCTCGCGCTGCCCGGCTACGCCTTCGTCTCGTGGAACGGGCTGTTCGCCGACCCGGCGCAGCTCGACGAGCTGCTGATCTCGGTCGCGGTCAGCCTGGTGTGGGCCGTCGTGGCGACCGCCGCGGCCTACCGGCTGTTCGTGCGGCGCGACTTCACCAACGGCAGCGAGGACGGCGCGGAGCGCCGCGCGCTCACCTCCGGCGTCCTGCCGCTGGCCGGGCTGCTCGCGCTGACGTTCGGCGCGGTGGCCGTGGCCGCGCCGTCGACGGGCTCGGGGATCACCCAGGCGAAGGTGCAGCAGTCGGTGTCGACCGTGTTCGCGCACCTGTACCGGCTGCAGACCGAACAGCTGCACCGCCCCGCCGTCACCGAGGAGCAGCTGCGGGTCACGGCGGCCTGCGACCGCGGGGACGGCCACGTCGACCCGGAGGGCCCCGGCAACGACTGGCGCTGCGTCGTCACCTGGCACCTGCCGGGCGTGGCCGCGCCGGGCACGGCGGTCTACCAGCTCGACGTCGCCTCGGACGGCCGGCTGATGGCCGACGGCGACGGGCCGAAGGAGGTCAACGGCTACTTCCTGGTGCAGACCCCGGACGGGGACGCGCCGAACCCGCTGTGGCAGTTCGACGGGCAGCTCCCGCTGCTCTCCTCCTCACCCCACTGAACGCACCGCACACGCACATCGCCCCCAACCAGTCCCACTCACCGAAGGAATGACGCCATGCAGGTAACGCGTCGTCGTCGCGTCCCGAGAGAACACCCCGCCCTTCTCGGCCGGCGCATGGGCCGCCGTGCCACGCTCGCCACGGCGTGCATCACGGCGGTGGCCGTGGCCACGGGCACGGCTTTCGCGACCACCCACCAGTTCGGCACCGACCAGGTCGGCCAGGTCACGGTCAACGGCCAGGTGATCTCCAGCGACCAGTACATCGCCCCCTACGGCACCCGGTCGGTCGTCAACGACGGCAAGATCATGGGCTCCCGGGTCAGCCCGGACGGCGCCCACCTGGCCGCGGCGCTCGCCGACGGCGGCGCGTCGCTGGTCATCGTCGACCTCAAGACCGGGCAGGTGCAGCAGCGCGTCGGCACCGCGAAGGCGGACGACCTGCACCTGAGCGACGGCTCGGTCGGCCAGGAGGCCCCGGCCTACTCGCCGGACGGCAAGCAGCTGTGGCTGGGCCAGCTCGACGGCTACACCCGCTTCACCGTGAACGCCGACGGCACCCTGGCCAACCCGGTGAAGGTCGCGATCCCGGCCGACGGCGCCAAGCACGCGCTCGCCTCCGGCGCGGTGTTCTCCGCCGACGGCTCGACGGTCTACGCGGCCGTCAACGGCCAGAACCGGGTGGTCGCGATCGACGCGGCGAGCGGCACCGTCAAGCAGAGCTGGACGGTGGGCAACGCGCCGCGCGGCATCGCCCAGGTCGGCCACAAGCTGTACGTCGGCAACGAGGGCGGCCGCCCGGCCACCGAGGACGACGACACGCTCAACTCCTACGGCACGCAGGTGCCGGCCGACCAGGACACCGGCGCCACGACGTCCGGCACCGTCAGCGTGATCGACCTCGGGGACGCCTCCGCCGCCGTCGGCTCCATCGACGTCGGCCTGCACCCGACGGCGCTGTACGCCAAGAACGGCGTGCTGTTCGTCGCCGACACCGGCTCGGACACGGTGTCGGTCGTCGACACCGCGCACGACCGGGTCGTGCAGACCGTCTCCACCAAGCCGTGGCCGGAGGCCTCGGTCGGCTACGAGCCCACCGCGGTGACGCTCACCGACGACGGCCGCCTGCTGGTCACCCTGGGCCGCGCCGACGCGGTGGCCGTCTACCGGTTCACCGGTGCGCAGGAGCCGGTGAGCTACGTCGGCCTGCTGCCCACCGACTACTTCCCGGCCGAGATCACCACGGTCGGCTCGAAGGTCGTCGTCTCCAACACCCGCGGCATCGACGCCCGCCGCCCCAACGCCACCGGCGCGCACAACACCCACGACACGACGTCGAGCATCACGCAGTTCACGCTGCCGGGCGACCGCGAGATCCGGGACCAGACCGCCAAGGTCTTCCAGCAGAACGGCTGGACCGACGGCGCGGTCCGGACGGCCGACCACAAGAAGGCCAAGCCGGTACCGGTGCCCGCGCGGATCGGCGACCCGTCGCCGATCAAGCACGTCTTCATGATCGTCAAGGAGAACCGCACCTACGACCAGCTCTTCGGCGACATCGCCAAGGGCAACGGCGACCCGAAGCTCGCACAGTTCGGCGCCAACGTCACCCCGAACCAGCACGCGCTGGCCCAGCAGTTCGGGCTCTACGACAACACCTACGACATCGGCACCAACTCCGCCGAGGGCCACAACTGGCTGATGCAGGCGGACAACCCGGAGTACACCGAGTCCTCGGCCGGCGAGTACCAGCGCAGCTACGACACCGAGGACGACGCCCTCGGCCACCAGCGCTCGGGCTTCCTGTGGACCGGCGCACAGGCCGCCGGGACGGACGTGCGCGACTTCGGCGAGTTCCACCAGTTCCTGACCAAGCCCGACGGCGCGAGCTGGCAGAACCTGTACTGCGACGCGAAGACGATGGACGCGACCGGGCAGGACACCGCCTACCCGCTCAACTCCTCGTCGCCGATCCCCTCGCTCAACGACGTGTCGGTGCCCGGCTTCCCGAAGTTCGACCTCGACGTGCCGGACCAGTACCGGTACCAGATCTGGAAGCAGGACTTCGAGCAGAACGGCCCGGCCGGCCTCAACATGCTGTGGCTGTCCAGCGACCACACCGGCGGCCCGGCGGGTCCGGCCGCGCAGGTCGCCGACAACGACCTCGCGGTGGGGAAGATCGTCGACGAGATCTCGCACAGCGAGTACTGGAAGGACTCCGCGATCTTCGTGGTCGAGGACGACTCCCAGGCCGGCCTCGACCACGTCGACGGCCACCGCGCCCCGATCCAGGTCATCAGCCCCTGGGCGCAGCACGGCACCGTCGACAGCCGCTACTACTCGCAGATCACCATGGTCCGCACCATCGAGCAGATCCTCGGGATCCACCCGATGAACCAGAAGGACAGCGCGGCCAGCCCGATGACCACGGCCTTCACCGACAAGCCGGACTTCACGCCGTTCACCGCGGTGCCCAACCGGACGTCGCTGACCGACGGCCTGAAGACGCCCCCGTCCTGCGGCGTCGACGTGCCCGGCGCGGTCCAGGACCGCGCGGCCGCCCCGGCCCCGACCACGGTCGCGCCGCCGGCGGCGGAGCAGGGCGTCGCGGCGCAGTGGGACTCCTGGAAGTCCAAGCAGCGCCTCACCGGCCCGAACGCCGCACCGGACCGCGCGAACCCGGCGCAGATGAACCACCTGACCTGGTACCAGACGCACAACTGGACGGCCCCGTACCCGGGCGAGTCCGAGATCCACGCCCCGAACGACGTCCCCGGCGCCTACATCCCGTCCGCCGAGAACGACGGCTGATCCCCTCGCGGAGGGGGGGGGGGGGGGCGGGGGGGCGGGGGGGCGCGGGGGGGGGCGCGCGGGCGCCGCCCCCCCCCCCCCCCCCCCCCCCCCCCCCCCGCCGCGCGACCCCCGAACC
>NZ_JBHWGD010000024.1:47881-56841 GCF_042733235.1 Kitasatospora sp. NPDC059722 | reverse complement strand
TGTTCGTTTACCCCCCCCCCCCCCTCCGCCCCGGGCCCCAACTCCCGCCCGGCTGATACGGCGGTTTGACCCCCGCGGGGCCCCCACGGGCCGGGGGGGCCCCCCGGGGCCCGTTCGCGTTCGCCGGCACACGCCCTCGGTCATCTGACCGCCGCCCGGGCGCTTGCGAAGACATCCGGACTGCCCTGACCCCCGGCCCCGCCCCGGCAACCCGTCGGTCAGACGGTGATCGTCTTGTACTCCGTGTAGGTGCCGAGCCCGACGGCCCCGTACTCGCGGCCGATGCCACTGGCCTTGAACCCGCCGAACGGGCCGTCGAAGCCGACGGACGCGCCGTTGACGGTGACCGTCCCGGTGCGGATGCGGCGGGCCACGGCGAGCGCGTGCTCCTCGCTGGCGGACCAGACACCGCCGGACAGGCCGTACTCGGAGTCGTTGGCGATGCGGACGGCGTCGTCCTCGTCGTCGTAGGGGATGACGACCAGCACCGGCCCGAAGATCTCCTCCTGCGCGATGCGCATGGAGTTGTCGACGTCCGCGAAGAGCGTCGGGGTGACGTAGTTCCCGCGCTCCAGCCCTTCGGGGACCTGCGGGCCGCCGGTGACGAGCCGGGCGCCCTCCTCGACACCGAGGGCGATGTAGCGCCGGACCTGCTCCTGCTGGTCGCGCCGGATCATCGGCCCGACGAACGTGTCCGGGTCACCCGGGTCGCCCACCTTCAGGGACTCGATCACGTCCTTGAGCCCCGCCACGACCTCGTCGTAGCGCTCTCGCGGGGCGAGGATCCGGGTCTGCGCGATGCAGGACTCGCCGTTGTTGAGCAGGGAGGAGAACTTCAGCCCGTGAACCGCCGTCGCGATGTCCGCATCGGGCAGGATCACCGCCGCCGACTTGCCGCCCAGTTCGAGGCTCACCCGCTTCAGCTGCTCGCCCGCGATCGCGGCGATGCGCCGGCCGGCCCGGGTCGAGCCGGTGAAGGCGATCTTGTCGACCCCGGGGTGGGAGACCAGGTGCTCGCTCGTCTCGCGGTCGGCGGGCAGGACGCTCACCACACCCCCGGGCAGGCCCGCCCGGTCGAGCAGCTCGGCGAGGAACCCCATGCTGAGCGAGTTCTCCGGACAGACCTTCAGGACCACCGAATTGCCCGCCAACAGGGCCGGGATGAGCTTCGACGTCGCCGAGGAGAACGGCGAGTTCCACGGAATGACCGCGGCCACGACCCCGACCGCCTCGCGCCGCACGACGCTGCGCACCGGCGAGGCCGGGTCGGACGGGACCAGCGTCTCCTCCCAGCCGAACTCCTCCGCCGCCTTCAGGTAGGCGTTGGCCTGCCGGGTCAGCCCCGGTTGTCCGGCCCGGGTGAACCAGCTCGCCGAACCGTTCTCGGCCGCGATCAGCTCGGCGATCCGGTCGGCGTTCTCCTCCCGCAGCGCGTTGAAGCGCCGCAGCACCGCCACGCGCGCCGTCGGCGGCGTCTCCCGCCAGACGCCCCCGTCGAACGAGGCCCGGGCCGCGGCCACCGCCCGGTCCACGTCCGCCGGCCCGGCCTGCGCGGCCCGGCCGAGCAGCCTCCCGTCGTGCGGGGAGCGGATGTCCAGCAGCCCGGCCCGGCTCGGCTCGGTCCAGGCACCCGCGATGTAGAGCCGGTCGTACGTCAGCATGTTCCGCTTCCTCGTCCCTTGAGCGCGTCGTGGTCTCCGGACGAGTCTGATACGTCATCAAATAACCTGTCAAGACAGTTACTCCTCAAGCAGCAAGCGGCACCAAGGTGCGCCGAAATCCGGCCACACAGCACCCAAATGTGCAGTATTCAAGCCAGATCGGCGGACAGTCTCCTTGACAGCCATCCCGGCCGGCGCGAATAGTCGTCACCAGTCAGACCGGTTACCGCGAGGGCGGTCCGCCGGACCGAAGAGCAAGAGAAGAGCGAGAGGAGACACGGCCATGGCAGTCAGCTACACCGGTGTGGTCACCGTGACCGGCGAGGGCCGCAACGGCGGGCAGGTCGTCGCCGACGACGGCAGCCTCACCACGGCGCTCGCCATCCCGAAGGAGTTCGGCGGCGCCGGCGGCGCGACCAACCCGGAGCAGCTGTTCGCGGCCGGCTGGGGCGCGTGCTTCCTGGGCGCCGTCCGCCGCGCGGCCGGCGAGCGCAAGGTCCGGCTGACGAGCACCGCCATCAGGGTCGAGGCGACCCTCACCCACGGCGACGACGGCGAGTTCGGCCTCGGCGCGGTCCTCGACCTCGAACTCGGCGGCGTGGACCAGGAGACGGCCGACGAACTGGCCGCCGCGGCCCACCGGCTGTGCCCCTACTCCAAGGCGACGCGCGGCAACATACCGGTCACCGTCACCGCGACCGCCGTCGCCGGCTGACGCCACCACAGACCCCGCCCGGGCCCGACTCCCCCGACGGGCCCGGGCGGACGCATGTCCCCGAGCGGTGACCACACGCCCCGCGGGGGTCCCGCTACAGAGCGGCCGTCAGCTCCCGGCGCCGCCGTGCTGACGCGCCCGGTAGGTCGCGGCCTTGACCCGGTTCCCGCACGTCCGCATGGCGCACCACTCGCGCCGGTAGCCGCGCGAGCGGTCGAGGTAGACCTGGGTGCACTCGGGCCGGGCGCACTCGCGCAGCAGCGCCGCGTCGTCGCCGCCGAGGATCTCGACGGCCTCGCGGGCGAGCGCGGCCAGCCCCTGTGCCACGGACCCGGTCCTGGTGGCGCCCGAGGGGTGCAGGCGCAGCGTCACCGGCAGTCCCGCCGCGTGCCGGTTCACCTCGGCGATCGCCCGGGTCGGCATCGGCTGCCCGTCGAGCCGGGAGGCGACGAGCGCGTAGACCGCCTCGCGCAGGTCCACGGCGATGTCGAGGTCCGTGGCATCGGCGCCGGGCACGGTGTCGAACATCCCCGACTCGACGAACCAGGCGTCGAGTTGACCGGGCGCGGCCAGCTTCTCCACCGGCACCTCGTTGCGCCGCGCGCGGTAGGTGCCGACGAAGTCGAGGGGCAGGGTCCCACAGGGGAAGGCATGCATCACGTCACCATACTGACCAGTGACCGCTGGATGCGCAATGCCCGTGCCCCGGCCCCGGCCGTTGCCCCGGCCGCACCTTCATCACTGCCCAGACCGGTCACGACGTACGACGGCCCCTCGACACCGACCGTCAAGTGACCGATGTGACGCACGAAAGCGGAGCGGAAGAGTGACCCGCGCTCCGGACAGCCGCCTCCCCACCAGGGGACGCGTCCGCATCTCCCCGAGAGGAACCACATGATCGACAGGCGCAGTTTCACCAAGGCCGTCGGCCTCGGCGCCGGGGCGGCCACCGCCTCGCTCACCGGCCTGCAGGGCATCGCCGGTGCGGCGCCCGCCTCCGGCCCGGCCCCCGTCGTGCCGGACGTCGTCCCCGGCACGCACACCTCCTTCCCCGTCCTGAAGCAGGTCACCGCCGGCGTGCTCGACGTCGGCTACGCCGAACTCGGGCCCGCCGACGGGCCGGTGGTCCTGTTGCTGCACGGCTGGCCGTACGACATCCACAGCTACGTCGACGCGGCACCGCTCCTCGCCGACCTCGGCTACCGCGTGCTCGTCCCCTACCTCCGCGGCCACGGCACGACGCGCTTCCTGTCGTCCCGCACCCCCCGCAACGGCCAGCAGGCGGCCATCGCCCGCGACATCATCGCCTTCATGGACGCCCTCCGGATCGACCGCGCGGTCGTCGCCGGCTTCGACTGGGGCTCGCGCACCGGCGCCGTCATGGCGGCCCTGTGGCCCGAGCGGGTCAAGGCCCTGGTGCCGGTGAGCGGCTACCTCATCACCAACCGCGAGGCCCAGACGAAGCCGCTCGCGCCGGGCGCCGAGCGCACCTGGTGGTACCAGTTCTACTTCGCGACCGAGCGCGGCAAGGCCGCCATGCAGGACCGCACCCACCGGCGCGACCTGACCCGGTTCGTCTGGCAGACGGTCTCCCCGACGTGGCGCTTCGACGACGCCACCTTCGACCGCACCGCGGCCGCCTTCGACAACCCCGACTACGCGGCGATCGTCATCCACAACTACCGCTGGCGGCTGAGCATCGTCGAGGGCGAGCACCGCTACGACCACGACGAACACCTGCTGGCCCGCAGGCCCGCCATCGCCGTGCCGACCATCACCATGGACCCGGTCCTGGACCCGTTCACCGCCACCCCCGCCGACGGCTCCACGTACCGGACCATGTTCACCGGGCCCTACGAGCACCGCACCCTGACGGACGTGGGCCACAACCTCCCCCAGGAAGCCCCCACCCGCTTCGCCCAGGCCGTCGTCGACGTCGACCGGTTCTGACGACCGGGCACCACGCACCCCGGCCCGCACCCATCGGTGGGTGCGGGCCGGGGTGCGTCGCGCGGCGCCGGGGTCAGTCGCGGGTCGCCGGGGTGCAGCGGAAGCTGGTCGGGGCGGCCGGGTCGCCGTGGCCGTCGTAGCGGGAGACCTGCGGGTAGGGGCAGAGGTCGCGCTTCACCTGCCGGCCGGAGGCCGTCCCGAGGGTCGCCGGGAGCGTCCGCGGGGCCTTGCCCTGCTCGACCCAGGCGGTCAGGGCGCCGAGGTCGTCGGTGCGCCCGGTGAGGCCGCAGTGGGCCGTGCCGGGGGCGAGGAAGAGGCGGTAGAAGTCGTCGACCTCCTCCGGGCCGCCCATCTCCCGCTCGACCTGCTCGCGGTAGCGCACCGTGCCGTCGGCCGGGATGAACTCGTCCGCGAGCCCGTGCCAGGTGAGCAGCTTGCCGCCGGCGTCGCGGAAGCCGGAGAGGTCCGGGTCGGCCGTGCCGATGACGTCGTCGTACTCGGCCACCGACTGCCGGAACAGCCGCGCCAGGTCGCCGGAGGTGAGGGACGCGACCTGGAAGGACGGGTCCTTCCTCAGCCACGTCCCCACCCACGCCGCCGGCACCGGGAACGGCGCGCCGACGCGGTTGCCCGCGGCGTCGACCGTGCTGCCCGCGAGGCCGCTCAGGTCGGCGCCGACCGGGACGCCCGGCCAGAGTTTGCGGCCCGCCGGCGTGCGCGGCCCGTCCCAGATCCGCCGCACCACCTCGGCGTCCGCCTCGCTGATGGTCACCTGCCTGCCCTCGCACTCCACGGTGGTGCCGATGAGCCGCCGCGGGTTGAACCCGCACTCGTCGGGTTTGCCGACGAGCCCGTCCACCGCCCCGTCGAGCCCGTCGCACGCCCGGACGGCGGCGTCCGTGAACGCCTTGAACTCGCACGCGGTGGGGTAGGTCTTCGCCTCGTTCATCACCACCTGCGGCCACAGCGTGGCGACTTCGAACCGCGTCCAGTCGATGGCGGGCGCGTTGGCGAGGATCCCGTTGTAGTCCTCGGGATACTTCTGGGCCTCCGCGTAGCCCTGACGGCCGCCGGTGGAACAGCCGTTGAAGTACGCGTAGGAGGTGGCGCGCCCGTAGTGGCCGGCGATGACGGCCTTGGCGACGACCGCCGCCTCGTGCTCGGACCGGGACGCGAAGTTCTCCAGCAGCGCCTCGTCGACCTTCCCCCGGCCGTCGAGCGCCCACTTGGTGTCGACGTACGAGCCGACGCCGGCGTCGGTCGTGGCGGCGGCGTAGCCGCTCTTGACGACGGCCGCGAGGTTGGCGCCGTAGTCGCCCGCGGCGTAGGCGAGTCCGCCGACGGTCTGCAGGCGGCCGTTCCAGTTCTGCCCGGGCAGCCAGACCCGCACCTTGGCGTGGTCACCCTGGCCGGGGTGGGTGAGCGTGACGGTGACGTCGCAGAAGGCCGGGACGTCGGGGATGTGCGCGTCGGACAGCGGGAACACCGCGGGCACGTCGACGGTGCCGGCGGCATGGGCGACGGCGGTGACGCCCTCCACCCGGGTCCCTGGCGGGGCCTGCACGGCGGGGGCGACGCAGCTGTACGGGGTGCGGGTGTCCGCGATGGCGCTCGGCGCGTAGAGCGCGGCGGCGAGGGGCACGGCCGCCGCGAGGGCTGCCAGGAGTCGTCGGTTCATGGGTGTTCCCGTCCTTGGGTGTGAGCCGTGGCCCCATCGGGCCGAAAAGTAACCGTTCTGAACGGTTATTATGCTGGCGGGTGTCCGACGCTCCGTCAAGACGCCCGGACCGCACCGCACCGTCCGAAATCCGGAGGCCGCCGCCACGCCGAACTGGTACGGTGACGAACGGCGAACCCTCGTGAACCGACGCGTGGAGCAGACATGGCAGGCGACGACGACATCTCCGGGTGAATCCCGGACCAGAAGGCCGTAGCGGGTGCGTGGCACCCAGCGCTTCGGCCCGATGCGTCGCGCCCAGCGCCCCTGTCCCCCTGTCTTTTCGGGCCGGACGTGCCTCCGCCCGCTCACTCCCAGGTCGCCTTCATGTCCTCTGCCTCGATCGTCTGCTCCCACCTGTCCTTCTCCTGGCCGGACGACACCCCCGTCTTCCGCGACCTCTCCTTCGCCGTCGGCACCGGCCGCACCGGCCTCGTCGCCCCCAACGGCTCGGGCAAGTCCACGCTGCTCAAGCTGGTCGCCGGGCAACTGCGGCCCGCCGGGGGCACGGTGGCGACGGCCGGCACGGTCGCGCACCTCCCCCAGGACCTGCCGCTGACGGCGGGCCTCACGGTCGCCGAGGTGCTCGGCGTCGCCGCCGTGATCCGCGCCATCGACGCGGTGGAGTCCGGCGACGTCGCCGAGGAGCACTTCACGGCCATCGGCGACGACTGGGACATCGAGGAGCGCAGCCTCGCCCAGCTCGACCGCCTCGGCCTCGCGGGCCTCCACCTGGACCGGCCGCTGGGCACGCTCAGCGGCGGCCAGGTCGTGCGACTCGGCCTCGCCGCCCAACTGCTGCGCCGCCCGGACGTGTTGCTGCTCGACGAACCGACGAACAACCTCGACCTCGGCGCCCGGCAGCACCTCCACGACGCGCTGGACGACTTCTCCGGCTGCCTGCTGCTGGTCAGCCACGACCGCGCCCTGCTCGACCGGATGGACCGCATCGCCGAACTGGACTCACATGAACTCCGGCTGTACGGCGGCGATTTCACCGCCTACGAGGAGGCCGTGCAGGCCGAGCGCGAGGTCGCGGAGAAGAACGTCCGCAGCGCCGAGCAGGAGCTCAAGCGCGAGAAGCGCGAACTGCAGCAGGCCCGCGAACGCGCCGAGCGCCGCGCCGGCAACGCGGCCCGCACCCTCAAGAGCGCCGGCCTGCCCCGCATCTTCGCCGGGAACATGAAGCGCGGCGCCCAGGAGTCCGCGGGCCGCTCCGGACAGGTGCACGCGGCCCGCGTCGACGAGGCCAAGTCCCGTCTGGACCAGGCGGAACGCGCCATGCGCGACGACCAGCGCCTCACCCTGGACCTCACCGGCACCCGGGTGCCCGCCGGGCGCGACCTCTTCATCGGCGAACACCTGCAAGTGCTGCGCGACGGCACGCCCTTGTTCACCGGCGGCGGCGTCGGCCTGAGCGTCCGGGGCCCGGAGCGGATCGCCCTCCTCGGCCCCAACGGAGCCGGGAAGACGACCCTGCTGCGCCTGCTCGCCGGGGACCTCACCCCGGACGAGGGCCGGGTGAAGCGCGCCGACGGCCGCGTCGCCTACCTCTCCCAGCGCCTGGACCTCCTCGACCCGGACCTCACCGTCGCGCAGAACTTCGCCGCGGCCGCCCCGGAGCGGCCGGAGGCCGAGCGGATGAACCTCCTCGCCCGCTTCCTCTTCCGGGGCGCCCGGGCCCACCTGCCGGTGCGCGCGCTCTCCGGCGGCGAGCGTCTGCGCGCCACCCTGGCCTGCGTGTTGTGCGCCGAGCCCGCGCCGCACCTGCTGCTGCTCGACGAACCGACCAACAACCTCGACCTCATCAGCGTCGGGCAGCTCGAAGGCGCGCTCGACTCCTACCAGGGGGCGTTCCTCGTGGTGAGCCACGACGAGCGGTTCCTCGCCGGGATCGGGGTCGACCGCTGGCTGCGGCTGGCGGACGGGGTCCTGGAGGAGACGGGCCCTCCCGTGATCTGACGGTCCGTCAAGAAGCCCGGCGGCTGACACGTGTGTTCTCCCGCGCGCTACCACGTGCGCGAACGTCACCTGGCTGAAGGGTTATTTCACCTTCGACGCCGTGCGCGGGCCCTCGACACGGGTACCATGCGCAACAACGTCCACAGGCAGGAGTGACCGGTCGTGACCAGCCAATCAGCCGCCTCGCTCCGATCGCGGTACGCCGTACAGGCCGCGTCGGATCTCGCGGGGAACCGCCGCCGGCAGCAGGAGCTCGCCGACGAACTCACCAAGCTCCAGCAGGAGGAGGCGCTCCTCGTCGACATCATGTCGGTGGCCGAGCGCTACAGCGACGACACCGGGCCCGCTCCCGTCCAGGAGCAGGCCCAGGAGCCGACGCCCGCCCCGGAGCCGGCCCGCACCCAGGACGAGCCGGCCCCCGCCGACGCGTCCGCCGACACACCCACCGAGGCACCCGCCGAAGCGCCCGCCGCGAAGGCGCCGCGCCGCAAGCGGGCGCCGCGCACCCCGTCACCGCGGGCCGGCTCCACGGCCGCCCCCACGGTCAAGGCGGCCGCCAAGTCCCGCCGCGTCGCGAAGGTCCCGTCGCAGCGCCCGCTGCTGGGCGACGTCCTGACGCACCTGCTCGCCGGCCACGGCGAGCCCCGCACCGCCAAGGAACTGCGCGACGAGTTCCTGGTGGCGCACCCGGACCGCGAGCCCACCCCGCAGGTCGTGCGCAACGCCCTCGGCGCGCTCGTCGCGAAGGGCCGCATCGAGCGCCGCAAGGACCAGCGGTCGGTGATGTACAGCCTCGTCGAGGACAGCGGCACCCCGGCCGGCTGACCCCCTCGGGGAACACCAGCGGGGGGGGGGGGGGGGGCCCCCCCCCCCGGCGCCCCCCGCCCGCCCCCCCCCCCCCCCCCGGGGGGCCCGCCCCCCCCGCGCGGCGCCGCCCCCCCCCCCCCCCGCCGGG
>NZ_JBHWGD010000024.1:12336-47871 GCF_042733235.1 Kitasatospora sp. NPDC059722 | reverse complement strand
GCGGCCACCCCCCCCTGCTCAACCCCGGGGGGGCCGCCGCCTAACCCCCCACTCAGGCCGCCCGCGCCCCCCCGCCGCCGTCCGGGGCGCGGGCCCGCCCCGGCTGTGCAGCGCATCGACCGCGCCGTCGCATGTTCTCGACCGCCTCCGGTGGCGGCCGATGCCCTACGTCCAGTGGTGCTCGGTGACTTCGCCGCCGCGGACCGCCAGGGTGGTGTCCGGAGTGTCCGCGGTGCGCCAGACCGTGTAGTCGCCCTCGGGCAGCGGTGAGATGACGGCGCAGTGGGTGGTGTGCCCGGCGAGGTGGCGCGGGCGGACGGCCGCGTGGGTGCGGGCGGTGTCGTCGCCGGTGGGGCTGACCTCGATCTCCAGGCCGTCCTCGGCCGGGCCGGTGTGGATGATCAGGGCGCCGAGGTGGCCGCCGATCTCCAGGACGACGCTGCCCTCGCGGGAAGGGGCGGGCAGTGGCGCGTGGGTGTGCTGCTGGGTCATGGGCTCGTTCTCCCTCGCCTGTCCGGGTGTGTGGGCCGCTACCGTGCCGCAGTGCGCCGGGGCGCCCGCACCGCGGCACGTGCCGGGTCAGCTGGACGGGTTGCTGTAGCCGTCGTAGGGCAGCCCCAGGTAGGGGAAGGCGGTGAGGTAGGGGTTCTTGACGTCGGCGGGGGTGAGACCGTCGGTGATCGCGCTGGTGGCCGCGTCGGGGGTGAAGGACGGGTCGACCAGCGGCAGGGTCAGGCCGGCCACGGCCCGCAGTTCGACGGTGACGACGTCGTCGAAGACGCGGCGACCGTTGGGGAAGCCGGCCGCGTCGCCGCCGACCAGACCGAGGATGTTGGGGCTGGTGGCCGGAGGGACGGCGACGTTCAGGCGCAGCATGTCGGCCTGGGTGTCACCGGTGTAGTTCTGGAAGCCGGGGACGACCCCACTGGGGATGCCGGTGAGCAGGATGGCGAGCAGGTCGGCGCGGGGCTTGGTGTAGGCGGCGAGACGGGGGAAGACGCCCGGGTACAGGACCGGGAGGAGCCTGGCCAGTTCGGGGGCGGCGACGTACTGGGCGAAGTTCTTGTCGTCGGCCGGCGGCTGGGAGTTCCAGAGGTCCTTCTTCCCCATGGGGACGATGACCTCGTTGAACAGCGGGTTGCCCAGCCGGGAGACCTGGACGAAGGGGCCGGACTCGGTGTCGTGCCCGGCGGGGTCGATGATGCGGGCCCGACGGCGGCTCGCGGTGGTCCAGACCCCGATGGTGGCGTGCGGGTCCATCACGTCGGCGGGCTTGCGTCCGCCCCGCGTCAGGTCGGTGATCGGGACCTGGAGGGCGATGCTGTGGACGTTGAGCGCCTTGGTCGTGTTCACGCCCGGGGCGGCCTGGGTGAACGCGGGCATGACGTGCAGCTGCTGGAAGGGGCGCAGCGTGCCGAGGTCGAAGATCGAGCCGAGGTCGACGTAGAAGCCCTCGGCGCGCTGGCCGGCGAAGACCGTGCGGCCGCCGTCCAGCCGGTGGGCGGCCGCCCCCGCGAGCGAGGCGTAGTCGGGGGTGGAGAGCGGACCGATGTTGCACGGCGGGCAGGTGAGGTTCTCGCCGAGGACGCGCCTGCGCTCGCCGGCCTCGACGCGGGTGACGGAGTAGGTCTGGCGGCGGTTCCAGTTCGGCGAGTCGAGCGAGGTGATCGGCCCGGTGTTGTAGAGGAAGGAGTCGGGGTTGCGGACCTCGACCTCGAAGCGGAACTCGTAGGTGACGTCGGGGCGGCCGTCGTTGTCGTTGTCGATGTGGATCGCGTAGAGGACGTCGTCGCCGAACTCGTAGAAGTTGGGCCCGCCGGCCGGTCCCTGGAGGGGGAGGTAGTTGGCGATCAGGGTGACGGTGTCGCAGTTGTCGGGGCTGACGAAGGCGTAGACGTCGGTGCTGTCGGCGACCGGGTCCTTGGAGATCTCGGGGGCTTCGCGGTGGGAGGACACAGGAACCTCGCTGCTGCTGGTGGGTGTGCGGGCGGGGGGGGGAGACGACCGGCCGGCCCTGCTGGGAGCGGTTGCCGGGGCCGGCCGGCGCCGAGGGGTCGGTCGGGCGAGGGGTCGGTCAGGCGAGGGCGCGGGCGAGTGCCGCGGCCAACTGCGGGTCCTCGATGCGCTGGTGGCGTTCGCCCCGGTACACGTCGAGGTGTCCGGAGCGGAGGTCGCGCACGTGCACGATCATCGGCTCGTCGTGGTCGGGCACCGTCGCGCCGCTCGGCTGCCCGGCGGGTGCGGCGTCGGCGGCGGCGTCCGGGGCAGCGGTGGCCGAGCCGGCGCCGGTGACCAGGGTCGCGGCGAGGCCGGCCGCGCCGACGGCCGCGGCCTGGCGCATCAGGTGGCGGCGCGACAGGCCCTCGGGCGGCGTGTCGGCCGCGGGGGTTTCCAGGGACATGGATTCTCCTGCGAGTTGGTGTGGACGGAGAAGGAAGGGCCGCCGGCTCGGCCTGATCTGCCGCCCACCCCGGTCGGGGAACCGGTCTCGGCGACGCGCAGAGTAGGAATGGACGATGGAAGTGACGGCCATGGCCCCAGGCACTCCCGGGCGGTCACCGGGAAGTGAAGTGGTCCTGGAATGCCAGGGTCAAGGCGGCACGCGAGCGCACCCGACCGCTTCCCACCCGGGCGGAGCAGCCGCGCCGCAGACCGGCACCCAACGGCTCACCCGCCCGAGTGAAAAGGGAAGTTGAGCCCTCCCGGACCCATCCCGCAGCCGCCCGGGCACGAAGACGGTGCGTGATGACGTTCCCGGCCGGTCGAGTACCTGCCCGCGCTTCCGATGGACCGGCGTACCGAACCCTGCGACGGCGCCGAGACCGCCCCGGGCGTTGCCGGGTGCAGCTTCACGGGGCGATCCCTGCACCCCCTGCCACGGGAGCGTGAGAACCGGGGACGCCGTGGGCCCCGCAGGGCGCGGGACTTCGATGAGAAAGCTCTCATCAGCCCGTGGCACTGTGGACGCCCCGGCGGCGGCCGGAAGGGAGCGAGGAGAACCCGATGGCGGTCGGTGACGGCACCGGGACGGTGCTGGTGGTGGACGACGACGACACGATCCGCAGGTCGCTGGAACGCGGCCTGCGGCTCGGCGGGTTCACGGTGCGGACCGCGGACGGCGGACGGGCGGCGCTGCGCCTGGTGGCCACCGAACCGCCGGACGTGCTGGTCCTCGACGTCTCGATGCCCGACGTGGACGGCACCGAGGTCTGCCGCCGGCTGCGCGACCAGGGCGTCGACACGCCCGTGCTGATGCTCTCCGCGCTGGACGAGCTCGCCGACCGGGTGGCCGGCCTGCAGGCGGGCGCCGACGACTACCTGGTCAAGCCGTTCGCGCTGGAGGAGCTGGTGCTGCGCCTGCACGCCCTGCTGCGCCGCCGGCCTCAGGCCGGCGCGTACGGCGGGCCCGCCGTGCCGGGCGGAGAGGTCCTCCGGTTCGGGCCGCTGGAGATCGAGCCCGCCGCTCGCGAGGTCCGCCGGGACGGACAGCCGCTGCGGCTGACCCGCCGCGAGTTCGAGCTGCTGGAGTACCTGGCCCGCAACGCCGGACTGGTGCTGACCCGCGACCAGTTGCTCGAACGGGTCTGGGGCTACGACTTCGAGGTCCGCACCGATGCCGTCGACACGTTCGTCAGCTACCTGCGCCGCAAACTGGAGGACGGCGGCCGGCCCCGGCTGATCCACACGGTGCGGGGCGTCGGCTTCGTGCTGCGGATGCCGGAGGC
Organism: Kitasatospora sp. NPDC059722; assembly: GCF_042733235.1. NCBI lineage: Bacteria > Bacillati > Actinomycetota > Actinomycetes > Kitasatosporales > Streptomycetaceae > Kitasatospora > Kitasatospora sp. NPDC059722. The sequence goes on along the minus strand of NZ_JBHWGD010000024.1, from coordinate 44,146 downwards.
ACACCCGTGAGCACCGGAGAGCAGCCCGTGACCGGCCCTGCCCCCGCCCGGCGCTCGATGAGCCTCGCTACCCGGATCGCGACCGGCGCGGCCCTGCTCGTCCCACTGCTCGTGCTGGGCACCGGCGCGCTGCTGCTCGGGCTGGTCACCCACGACCTGCGCTCCCAGCAGGACACCCGGCTGCGCGACCGCGCCGCCGCCGTGCTGCCCGCCACCAGGGCACTGCTGAGCGCCACCCGGCAGGACCGGCCCCGGGTCGAGCAGAACCAGCGCCGCAACCTGCTCGACGACGCGCTGGACGTCGGCATCCGGGTGGCGGACGCGAACGGAGACCGGATCACCGAGGGCGGCCCGGTGCCGGGCCCGGCCGCGGTGCTCCCGCAGCCCGCCCCCACGAGCCCCGGCGTCCTGGTCACCGTGCGGGCGCAGGGCCGCGCCTGGCGGGTGCTGGCCCGTCCGGTGACCGGCGCCGACCCCGGCACGCTCTGGGTCACCGCACCGGTATCGGCGACGAACCCGCAGGTGGACGCGGTGCGCGGGCGGATCCTGTGGGCCGCCGTCCTGGCCGCGCCGACCTCCGGCCTGCTCGCCTACGCGCTCGCCCGGCGCGCCACCGCGCCGCTCAGCCGCCTGGGCCGGCGGGCCGCCGCGCTCGACCCGCGCGCCGGCGCCGGCGGGTTCACCCACCGGCGCAGCGGGATCCGCGAGGTGGACGAGCTCGCACTCGCGCTGGAGAGCGCGCTCGCCCGGTACGACCACCAGGTCGCCCGGACCGGCCAGGCCCTGGAAACCGCCCGCTCGTTCTCCGCCGCCGCCTCGCACGAACTGCGCACACCGCTGATGAGCCTGCAGACCAACCTGGACGTGCTCGACGCGCACCCGGACCTGCCGGCGGCGGACCGCGCGGACATCCTGTCCGACCTCCGCGACGACCACCGGCGGCTGCTCGACCTGCTCACCGCCCTGCGCACGCTGGCCCGTGGTGACCTGGTCGAGGAGGAGGCGTTCGCGGTGATCGACCCGGCCGAACCGGCCGCGGCCGCCGTCGCCGAGTTGCGCCGACGACGGCCGGAGGTGACCGTCGACACGACCGGCCCCGGCCTCACCGGAGCGGACGTCGGCGGACTGCGGGTGCACGGGTGGGAGGCCGGACTGCGGATCGTCTGCGACAACCTGCTGGCCAACGCGGCCGTGCACGGACACCGGCCCGGGGAGCCGGCCCGGATCGCGCTCGGACTGCGCCGGGAGGCCGGGCAGGCCGTGCTGACCGTGGACGACGACGGTCCTGGCATCCCGGCGCAGGACCGGGCGGCGGTCTTCGACCGCTTCCACCGAGGACGCAACAGCCCCGGTTCGGGGCTGGGGCTGACCCTGGTCGCCCAGCAGGTGGCCTTGCACCGGGGCACCGTCACGGTCACCGAGTCGCCCGGCGGCACCGGCTGCCGCGTCGAGGTCCGGCTGCCCCTGGTCGGCCAGGACGCCCCGACGCTGCCCCTGCCGGCCCGCCGCGACTGGATCCGCGCCACCGGTGCGGGCCGCTGAGGCTCCTCGGGGCGCCGAACCGGTCGGCCGGCTCACAAGGAATCCACAAAGAGGCCCTCTACCGTCCTGCTCAGCCGGAGCGCCCGACGCTCCGGCCGGACCTGCCACCCGTGGCAACTGGAGGACTTCGCCATGCACACCCACCGTAAGGCGGCCGCAGCGATCGGCGCTCTCGCTCTCGGCACCACCCTCATCGCCCTCGCCGGACCGGCCCAGGCCGACGCCCCCGGCGCCACCCCGGTGGCCTCCTCGACGCCGAAGGTGCTGCCGACGCCCGAGGGCGACGGTGCGAAGGGCGTCTGCAAGCGGCTGCCGAAGGCCGAGCAGCGGGTCGAGAAGGCGCTGGACCGCCTGAACGGCCCGGTCACCGAGGCCGGCTCGATCGCCCGTCTGGAACAGCGGGTGAACAACGCCAAGGCCGCCGGCCACACCGCGGTCTACAACGACCTCAACGACCGGCTGACGTACCGCAAGAGCCTGGTGCCCACGCTGACCCAGCGGCAGAGCGACCTGAACGCCGTGGCCGGCTGGTGCTCCTCGCAGGGCCTCGGCACCCCGAACGCGCAGTGACCGTGCGCGCAGTGGCCGTGCGCACCGTGGCCGTGCGCGGCACGGCGTCCGCCCCGGTCGACGGCAGGTCGGTGGCGGCACCGGTACCGGTCGGCCGGCTGTCGCGGCGAGCCGTCGCGATGACGGCCGCCCTGCTCGCCGCGCTCGCCCTGACGGCGTGCGGCGCGAACGGGAGCACCACGGGGAAGGGCGGCGCACCTGCCGCCGGCGCACCGTCCGCGGGCGCCGGCGGATCGGCGGCGAGCGGCGACCAGCTCGGCCAGATGCGACAGAAGGTGGACGCCGCCGACAGCGCCGCCGCCGCTGCCGAATCGGACGCCGCCAAGGACGCCCAGGACACCGCAACCCCCTGACCCACGAGCGCTCCGGCTGTTCCCCGTCGAAGCACGGGGAACAGCCGAGCCACGGCCCCGACGCGTCGCTCACCAGCCGAAGGCGCCCGGCCCACCCCTGAACGGGCCGGTGATCTCCTGCGAGACCGGTGCCTTCGCGGGGCCCGACCGGCGGTAGCCGCAAGCCCGAGCCCGTCGACCACCATCGCTTCCCGAGAGCCATCCGCGCCGCCTGGCGCTACGAATACCCGGTGTACCGCGCACCCGGAAGCGAACGGAAGGACCCATGCCGCGCCCGTGCGAGCACCTGCGGATCCACCAGCGGCCCGCCATGCCCGACGCCGGGGTGCTCCTGCTGCCGGGCGGCCGCTCGGACGGCCTCGCGCCGCCTCGCCGCACGAACCTCCCGGCCCTGCGCATGCTCCTGTTCGCCAGAGCCCTGCGCCGCCCCCTCCCCCGTGCCGTCGTCGCGTCCGTCCGCTACCGCCACCGCGGCTGGAACGGGTCCCGCGCCGATCCCGTGGCCGACGCACAGGCCGCGATGGACGCGCTCGAAACACTCGCTCCGGACGCTCCGCTGCTGCTGGTCGGCCACTCCATGGGAGCCAGGGCCGCCGTGGCGGCGGCCGGCCGTCCTCCGGTCGTCGGGGTCGTCGCGCTGGCCCCGTGGTGCCCGCCAGGAGATCCGGTGGACCAGCTGAAGGGCCGGCGGGTGCTCCTCCTGCACGACCGGTCCGACCGCGTCACCTCGGCCGCCCTGGCATGGGAGTTCGCCCGCCGGGCTGCCGACGCGGGGGCCGTCGTCGAGGCCGTCCCCATGGCCCGGGGCGGTCACACGATGCTGCGCGGCGCAGGCGAATGGCACCGGCTGACCGCGGAGTTCGCGTCCGCGGTCCTGGACGTCACCGAGAACGCCTACCCGGCGCAGGACGCCGACTAGCGAGACCGGCCGGATCTGCTCCCCCGGGCGACGCGGCTCCAAGCCCGTTCCGTCGACGACAGCGACGGCACGCGGCCGGCGCTGTGACCCGGCGCACCTTGACGCGGGGAGCCCGCGCGCGGTGCGATGCCCGGAACACCCATGGGAGGAACTCCGCATGACCAGTGCCGGCCCCGAATCCGTCTCCGTCCGGACGGAGATCGCCGCCACGCCGGACATCGTCTGGGCCGCGGTCGCCGATGTGACGCGCATGGGCGAGTGGAGCCCCGAGTGCACCGGTGCCGCGTGGCGCGGCAGCCCGGCCGCTCCGGTGCCGGGCGCGCGCTTCCAGGGGCACAACCGCAAGGGCGGCATCCGCTGGAACACCGTCTGCCGGGTCGTGGAGGCCGAGCCGGGGCGCGTCTTCGCCTGGGACGTCGACTTCGGGCCGATCGCGGTCGCCCGCTGGGGATTCCGGCTCACCCGGAGCGAGGCGGACGGCGGCGTGACGGTGGTGGAGCAGTTCTGGCAGGACCGCCGCAACCGGGTCAGCGCCTGGACGACGGAGACCGTGCTGCGCACCGGTGACCGCGCGGAGTGGAACCGCCGGAACATGACGGTGACGCTCGCCGCGCTGAAGCGCTCGCTGGAGGCCGGCCCGACGGCAAGCGGAACGGACCGCTGAGGCCACCGCCCGAGCCGATGGCACCCTTTCGTCTCAAGTACCGCTACGGTTGGACCACTTCACCGGAAGGGGAGAGCGTGCGCCCGTTGACCTTCATCGTTGGGACAGGGCGCAGCGGGTCGACCGCGCTGTCGCGTGTTCTCAACGTCCACCCCGACGTGCTCAGCCTCAACGAGTTGCTCGCGTCCGTCGGCGCCGAGGGAATTCCGGAACGGCCGCTGTCGGGCGCGGAGTTCTGGCAGCTGCTCGCGGAGCCGAACCCGGTCTTCGAGAAGATGATCCGCTCGGGCATCCCGCTGCCGGAGTTCCTCTACACGCGGCGGCCCGGGCGGTACTCGGCCGGGGCTCCGGGGATCCCGGCGATCCTGCTGATGGTGCTGCCGCACGTGTCGGACCGTCCGGACGAGCTGTTCGACGACCTCGGACGAACGGTCCGGCAGTGGCCCTCGCGCCCCGCGGCCGACCAGTACCGGGCGTTGTTCGGCGAGTTGGGCGACCGTTTCGGCCGTACGGCCGTGGTGGAACGGTCGGGGTACTCGACGGGGTGGATCCCCTGCCTGCGGACGCTCTTCCCGGAGGCCCGGTTCGTCCACCTGGTCCGCTCCGGCCCCGACTGCGCCCTGTCCATGAGCCGGCACCCCGGCTACCGGACGATCCTGCTCCTGCGCGAGATCCTCCGACGCTCCGGTGTCACCGGGTTCTTCGAGCTCACCGAGGAACACGTCCGGGCACTGCCGCCCGACCTCGCCCCGCTGCTCGGCGAACGGTTCGATCCGGCACTGGTGCGGGACCGCGCCATCCCGCTCACCGCGTTCGGCGAGCTGTGGTCCCGCCTGGTCACGGAGGGCGTCGCCCACCTGGCGGCCGTGCCCCCGTCCATGCGGACCACCCTGGTCTACGAGGACCTGCTGGACGCCCCCGACCAGGAGCTGTCCCGCCTGGCCGAGTTCATCGGCGTGGACCCGGTCGCCGACTGGCTGACCACCGCGCGGAGCATGCTCGACGGCAGCCGCCGGGGCGCGTCCGGACGGCTGTCCCCCGAGGAGCGGCACGCGCTCCGGGACAGCTGCGCCGAAGGGCAGCTGTCCCTGGGGAAGCCCGCGGAGTGAGCTCGGGGCCCGGCGCGGCCCGTCGGAGACACGGAAGCCGGCGAGACGGTGACCCAGGCGATCCCCATCGCCGGCCGGCCGCCGTGACTCCCGGCCCGGGGCCTCCTCACAGCGCCGAGAGCCCCGCCTCCCGCAGGAAGCCGGTCGGGGCCGGCCGGAGCCTCACCGCGGGGTGCAGGTCCGGCTCCAGGGCGACCAGCACCTCGGCCGCCGGGTAGCCGAACAGGTCGACGTCCTGGAGGACCACCGGCACGGCGGAGGGCGCCGTCGGCGCGGAGTCGTGCCGCTGGACGTAGACGGACGCCAGCCCGTCCACGTCCCGCCCGGTGCGGCCCGACCGGTCGACGACGTCCCCGAAGGCGAGGAGCTCCAAGCCCTCGTAGCGGGCCGAGAAGGCCCAACCGGCCTGGCAGACCCAGTACTCGTGCACATCCGCCAGGGTCGCGACGGCCCACTGCGCCTCGCGCTCGGACATGCCGAACCGCAGCGCACCCGCCCCGCGGGGCAACACGAGACCGGTCTCCGGCAGCAGCTCGAACATCCCCCGATCCTGGCCCGGACTCCCCCGCCCGCGCAACGCGGTATCGGCGGGCACACCTACCCGAGCCTCACGGTCCTCAGCCTCAACCCCGGCGCGTAGCAGGCACCGAGAAGAACGACGCCCCCCCACCGAACAGCTGCCGCTGGAGCGCCAAGCCGGCATCCGCCGCGAACAGGGCCAGGCCCCCCTGCGGTGGGCAGTCGCCCTCCCCGTAAAGTTAGCTGAGGCACACCTAAGCTACGCAAGCCGTCCCCCTTCTCCACACACCGGGCTCGGGCGGGCCGGTCGGCTCCCGGGATGTGCCGACCGGACGCATCGGAAGAGGGGGAGAGATGGCGAGGGACCGCCAGGAGGCCAGGCGCCCGCACGGGGAGCTCGTCGCGGACGTGATGGCGGTGCTGTGGGCGGCCGACGAGCCGCTGACCGCTCAGCAGGTCAAGGGTGCCCTGCGGCAGGACCTCGCCCGTACGACGGTGGCGACGATCCTGACCCGCCTGCACGAGAAGGGAACCCTGGCCCGCACCCGGCCGGGGCGGTCCTTCGCTTACGCGCCCGTCGCCGACGCCGCCGGTCTGGCGGCCGGCCGGATGCGCCGGGAGCTGGAGAAGGAGCCGCACCGGGACCTCGTGCTGAAGCGGTTCGTGTCCTCGCTCTCCGCCGACGACGGGGACGCCCTGCGTCGCTTCCTCCTCGAAGCGGAGACCGAACGGCCCCCGGCCCTGGAGGGCGCGGTGGAACCGGAGGGCGGGGCATGACACTTGTCCTGCTGATCGTCGCCCTCGCCGTCGCCCTCCCGTGGGCAGCGGTACCCGCAGCACGCCGCCTGGCCGGGCTGCTCCCTCCCCGCGAGGCCTCCTTCGCACTCACCGGAACGGCGGTGCTGCTCGCGGGTGGCACGGTCGCGGCGCTGATCAGCCTCTTCCACGTGCCGTTCCTCGCGGGGCTGGAGCGACTTCCGCTCGCCCGCGTGGTCGCGCAGTGGCCTGCGGTGGTGCCGGTCTCCTGCGTCGCCGGGGTGCTGCTCACCGCGCAGGTGGTCCGGGTTTCGCTGGCCGCGCGTCGGCATCGCGCGCTGCTGTCGCGCGCGTGGAGGCTGACCGGCGAGGGGACGGCCGACGGCGACCTCCTCGTCCTGCCGGGCGAGGAAGCGGAGGCCTTCGCCCTGCCCCGCCACCGCGGGCACGCCGGCCGCGTCGTCGTGACGGAGGGCATGCTCAGGGCCCTGCGACCGTCGGAGCGCGCGGTGCTGCTCGCGCACGAACGGGCCCATCTCAGCGGGCGGCACCATCTGCTCTCGGGCATCGCCGACCTCGCCGCCGCCGTGCATCCGGCCCTGGGGCGGCTGGGCAGCGCCCTGGAGTTCCAGTTGGAGCGGTGGGCGGACGAGGCCGCCGCCCGTGTGGTGGACGACCGGCGGACCGCCGCGACTGCCATCGCCCGTGCCGCACTGGCCGGCTCCGCCGCTCCCGGACGGCACGGCGAGGGTTTCCTCTCCGTGAGCACGGGACCGGTGCCCCGGCGAGTGGAAGCGCTCCTGGGCCCTGAGCCCGCCGGGCCGAAGGGGCGCGGGCCGCGCGCGGTCGCCGCCGCGCTCGTCACCGTGGTGCTGGTCTCGGCCCTGCTGGCGATGGGCCTCGCCTACAACCTGCACGAGCACGTGGAGCACGTGGCGGAGATGGTCACCGGCCGATCGCGGCAGTGACGACATCGATGTAGACCAACCATCGGAAGCGTGGGTATGGTGAGCCTCGACTTACCTCTTCGGCGCCCGGAGCGTCGCGCTCTTCCGATGATGGGGACATGGTGTGTACGACGGGCGGAACGAATCGTCGAGTCCGTTCGAGCAGACCGTCTACCTCCTCTCGGAGACCGGCAAGGCCGTCGACCGCCTGCTGACGGCGGGGCTGGCACGACGAGGGTTGTCCCCGGTCCACCACGCGCTGCTGTCGGCACTGGCCCGGCTGGGGCCGCACGGCCGCCATGACCTCACCGCCCGCGTGACGGCACCCGCGCCCGAGGTGGACCAGGCACTTGAGGACCTCCTGTCGGCACACCTGCTGCAGTCGATGGTCGTCCACGTCGGCGGGCGACAGGAGGTGCTGACGGTCACCGCGTCGGGCCGGGCCGCACTGGACGTGCTCCACACCGATGCGTCGGCCGTGCAGGAGGACCTGCTGGCGTCCCTGACGAAGGGGCAGCGCGTCGAGCTCAACTCCCTGCTCCGGCGGGTGCGCGCCACCGCCGCCCGTGGCGTCGGCCGGCAGACGGACCCCCAGGGGAAGGGCGGATGGACGCTGACCCCGGGGCCCCGCCGGACCTGGACCCCGGTACGTGAAGGCGCGGGTGCCACCGACGAACCGGACGCCGCCGAGGCCGGTTAGATCCGGCCCAGGTAGATCCGGCTCAGGACACCGGGCCGGCCGCGGCGGGGTTCGTGAGCCCCGGCATCAGCGGCCGGGCGCGTTCACTTCCGCACCGGGCTCGGGGCCGGCCGGTTGTCCGTGAGCGACGCTCCGTCGGAGCCCCCGAGGGTGAGGACGGCGTCGGCGTGGGCCGCCACCATCGGCAGGTCGTGGCTGACGAGGACGACGGCGAGGCCCCGGCCGTCGCGCAGGTCGCGCAGGAGGTCCATGATGCCGTCGGCGGTGTCGGCGTCGAGGGCGGACGTGATCTCGTCACAGAGCAGGACGTCGGGTTCGGCGGCCAGCGCGCGGGCGATGGAGACGCGCTGGCGCTGCCCGCCGGAGAGTTCGTGGGGGTACCGGGCGGCGTGGTCGGGTGCGAGGCCCACCGCGGTGAGCAGTGCGGCGACGCGATCCCCGCGGCTGTCGGCGGGCGCGGCGAAGTGGAGCTTCAGCGGGCGCACGAGGGTGGCGCCGACGGTGTGGGCGGGGTTGAGGGCGCCGAGCGGGTCCTGGGGGACGAGTTGGATGCGGCGGCGCTGGTCCCGGCCGCGGCGCCGGTAGGTGGCGGCCAGGTGTTCACCGCCGAGGGAGATTCGGCCTGCCTCGGGGCGGTGGAGGCCTGCGAGGGTGCGCAGCAGGGTGGTCTTGCCGCACCCCGACGGGCCGGTGATCCCGGTCAACGTGCCGGTCCGCAGGGTGAGGTCGAGACCGGTGAGGACCCGGCGGCGGCTGCGACCGGTGCCGACGTGCGCGTCGAGCGCCGTCACCTCCACGACAGGCACCGTGTCCGCGGAAGCGCGAGCCCGTGCGGGCGCCGGCGGCGTTGCCGGTGTCCTCGGGGTCGTTGCCGGACGTTCGGGCCGCAGGACGAGGACGTCGTCGGCGCAGCGGGCCACGAAGTCCGGGTCGTGGCTGGTGAGGGCGATGGCGATGGCGTCGCCGGCGGCGATGGCGCGCAGGAGGTCGGCGATGTCGTCGCGCAGGGCGGCGTCGAGGCCGGCGGTGGGTTCGTCGAGGAGGAGGACGGCGGGCTGTCGGGCGAGCGCGCGGGCGAGGGCGACGCGTCGCTGCTGGCCGCCGGAGAGGTTCCCGGTTCGCCGGTGTTCGAGGCCTTCGCCGGCCGGCAGGTGGACCGCGCGCAGCAGGTCCGGCACGGAGGTGCCGCGGCGGTCGGTGGCGGTCTCGGTGACGAGGTGTGCGACGCGCATGCGGGGGTTGAGTGCGGAGCCCGGGTCCTGGCCGACGAAGGCGAGCTTGTGGCGGCGGAGGTGTCGCAGGTCCTCGGGCGGGAGGGCGAGGATGTCGTGGCCGAGGACCGTGAGGGTTCCGGCGGCGACGTGGGCGCCCGGCGGGAGTGCTCCGGCGAGGGCGCGCAGGAGGGTGGTCTTGCCGGCGCCGGAGGGTCCGGTGATCGCGGTGACGTGGCCCGGGGTGAGGGTGAGGGTGGCGTCGGTGAGCAGCGGAGTGCCGTCGAGGGTGATGGACAGCGCGGCAGCGTGGGCGGCGGTGGTGCTCACAGCGGGGTCTCCGGGGTGGGCCGGGCGGGGGCGAGGGCTTCGGCGGCGAGGTTGACGCTGATGGCGAGCAGGCCGATGGCCAGGCAGGGGGCGCCGACGGCCCAGGGGTTGAGGGTGAGGCCGGCCGCGTTCTCGCGGATCATCAACGCCCAGTCGGCTTCCGGGGGTTGGGGTCCGAGTTGGAGGAAGGCGGCGACGGAGACGATGTAGACGCCTTCGACGAAGCGCAGGCCGAACAGGGCGAGGATGGTGGAGCGCAGGTTGGGCAGGACCTCGCGCACGGTCAGGTGCCACAGGTTCTCGCCGCCTGCGGCTGCCGCTTCGACGTAGCCGGTGGTGGCGATCGGGGCGGCCGCGGCGGCGACGATGCGTACGGCATAGGGGATGCCGAGCAGGGTGGCGGCGGCCGCGACGGCGAGGCGGCCGCCGGCCGGCCAGGCGAGGGCGACGAGCATGATGGCCAGGACGGAAGGGAGGAGGATCGTCAGGTCGGCGGCGTGTTCGATCCACCGGCCCAGGGTGGGGCGCAGGGCGGCGGCGATGCCGATGGCGGTGGCGGCCGCGGTGACGACCAGGGCGATGGCCAGGGCGGTGGCGATCAGGGGTGCACCGCCGGTGAGGAGGCGGCTGAGGACGTCCCGGCCGAGCTGGTCGCCGCCGAGCGGTGCGTCGCCGCCCGCTCCGGCGTAGGGGAAGGTGACCGGGGTGTCGATCGGGTGCGGGGCGAGGAGCGGCCCGGCGAGCGCGAGGACGACGAGAACGAGTGCGGGCACGGCACGCGCGAGGACGCGTCCCTTCCGGCGGATGGGCGCGGTGGCCGGGGTCGTGGCTGGGGTCGTGGTCGTGGTCGTGGTCGGGAAGGTCATCGGCGCTCGTCTCCGAGGGCGGTGGTGCGGACGAGGTCGGCGAGCAGCAGGAGCAGGCTGACGGCGGCGCCGGCGGCGGCCACCACCCCGGCGACGAGCGGGGTGTCGCGGTCGGTGATGGCTCCGGCCAGGACGGCGCCGATGCCGGGGTAGTTGAAGAGGGTCTCGACGACGACGGTGCCGCCGAGCAGCATGCCGGCGGACGTGGCGATGCCCACGGCGATCGCGGGCAGGGCGCCGGGGAGCATGTGGCGGCCGAGGACGCGTCGGCGCGGCAGGCCGTCGAGGATCGCGGCCTGGACGTGCGGCAGGGCGGCCTGGTCGGCGAGCGCTCCGCGCACGATGCGGGTGTTCCAGCCGATCTGGGGGACCGCCAGGGAGAGCAGCGGCAGGACGGTCATCGTCCAGGACTCGGGGCTGCCGTCCGGGCCGGTGAGCGTGACGGCCGGCAGCCAGCCGGTCCACTGGGACAGCAGCAGGAGCAGGCCGACCGAGACGACGAACTCCGGCAGGGCGAACGCGGCGGTGGACAGCGCGTCGACGGCCCGGTCGGTGCGCCCGCCCGGGCGCAGCGCGGACCAACCGCCGAGGGCGAGCGCGCCCACGGTGCTGAGGACCAGCGCGAGGCCGCCGAGCAGGAGGGTGTTGGGGAACGGGCCGGCCAGGACATCGGTGACGTGCCGGCCGCGTGCGGTGGTGCCGAGGTCGCCGGTCGGCAGGCCGGTCATCCAGTCCCAGAACCGCTGCGCTACCGGGCGGTCGAGCCCGAGGGCGGCGCGGCGGGCGGCGAGGTCGGCGGCGGTGACACCCCGGTCCGAGGTCGCGCCCGCGGCGTCGCCCGGCAGGAGTTCGACGGCGGCGAAGACGGCGGCGAGCAGGACGACGAGCAGGACCAGGCGCCGCAGGGCCTGCCGGGCGACCCGGCCCGCACCGGGGAGGGTGCGGGCCGGGTGGCTCCGGGACGCTCGCGCGTCCGCGGGGTGAAGGGTGGTCAACGCGCCAGCCAGGTCTTCTCGAGCTGCACCCGGCCGTAGCCGGGGAGCTTGGGCAGGTCGCGCACGGCCGCTCCGGCGAGGTCGATGCCGTCGGCCATGCCCCACAGCAGGTAGCCGGACTCGGCGAACTCGGTCTCCTGGAGCTGGTGGAGGAGCTTGTCGCGCTCGGCGGCGTCGGCGGTGCCCATGGCCTTGCGGTAGGTCTCGTCGAAGGCGGGCTCGTTCCAGCCGGACTCGTTCTGGCCGGCGTCGGAGAGCATCGTCTTGGAGGCGAAGAAGACGACGGAGTCGTTGGTGCCCCAGTAGGTGGTGTAGAGCGTGCCCTTGAGCCAGGTGGCGTCCCAGAACACCTTGGAGTCCTGCTTCACGACGTTGATCTTCACCCCGGCCTCGCGGGCCTGGGTGGCGAACAGGGTCGCGGACTCGGCGAGGCCGGCGATGTCCTCGGTGGTGATCAGGTCGTAGGTCTTGGAGGTGTCGAAGGCGGCGTCGGCGAGCAGCTGCCTGGCCTTGGCGAGGTCGCGGGTGCGCTGCGGGATGTCCTTGGCGAAGGCGGGGTCGCCGGTGCCGAGGATGTCGTTGGCGACGCTGCCGTAGCCGGAGAGGACCTGCTTGACCATGGCGTCGCGGTCGACGGCGAGCCGCAGGGCCTCGCGCACCCGCACGTCGGCGAACGGGCCGTCGGCGGTGCGCATGACGATCGGCATCGCCATGTCGTTGGGCCGGCGCAGGATCCGGACGTCCTTGCGGGCCTCGGCGGTGCGGGCGGCGACGGCGCCGACGTTGGAGGCGACGTCGATCTGCCCGGCGAGCAAGGCGTTGGCCATGGCCTGGGGGCTCTCGAACAGCCGCACCTCGACGGCGTCGAGGAGGACCTTGCCGCCGTACCAGGCGTCGTTGCGCACCAGGCGGGCGTTGCCGTCGCGGTACCAGTCGATCTTGAACGGGCCGGTGCCGGGGGCGCCGGCGATCGCGTCGTCCTTGGTGTCCTTCTTGAGGACGAAGGTGGTCAGGCGGGTCAGCAGCGGCAGGTCGGCGTTGGGGTAGTCGGAGACCAGGACGACGGTCCTGGCGTCCTCGGCCGTGATGCCCTCGGGCTGGATACCGGGCAGGCGACTCTTGCCGGCCGGGGTGTTGCGCAGGCGCTTGAGCGACCAGACCACGTCGTCGGCGGTGACGGGGGTGCCGTCGTGGAAGGTGGCGCCGTCGGCGAGGGTGAAGCGCCAGGTCTTCAGGTCCTCGGACGGCTTCCACGAAGCGGCCAGGCGCGGGGCCGTGTTGGTCCTGTCCCCGGGTATCGCGAGCGTGTCGTAGATCAGGCTGATGATCAGGTAGTCGCTCTCGTTGGCCTGAGTCCCGTGCGGATCGCGGGTGACCGCCGAGGCCTTGCCGAGCGCGCCGACCTTCAACGTGCCGCCGGCGCGGGGCTGTTGGGAGGCGCCGTCAGAGGGAGCGGCGCTCGTGGATCCGCCCGCGCCACTGCTGCAGGCAGCGAGTGCCCCGGCCGCCCCGATACCGGCACCGGCCCACAGCAGCTGTCGTCTGGTGACGCCCACGTTCGTTCCTCGATTCGGGTCGCGCTCGATTTGCTTAGGTTTACCTACCCTAAGTTCGAGACGGGGCGCAAGCCGCCGAGCGCGGCGCACCACACCTCGGACCGTGCGCCCTTTAACCACAAGGCGGGCCATGAGCTGGGGAGTTGAGCCCGTGCGCCGCCTGCACCGCCGCCCGAAACCGAGACTACGCACATGTAGACACCGGACCGGGTAAGGCTTGCCTTACTTCGGAGTCGTTGTTACGTTTCCTGTCGTCCGGCCGTTCGAGCCGCCCCGGACCACACCCCCACGCCCAGCTCCCGCCGCCGTCCCGCACCGGCGCGGTGATGCCACGTGCCCGCGCCATCTCTCCTCCCCTGCCCCCGGAAGGTCCCCCCGTGCCCACCTGCCCTGCCCCGGTACGCCGTCTCGACACCGCCACCGCCACGGAACTCACCACCACCGCCGCCAAGTTGCTGGCCTTCCACGGCTCCGCGACCAGCCCCTCCCTCCTGGCCGACCTGCCCGTCATGTGCGCCCAGTTCAGCAAGGCGCTGCGCCACCGGCTGCGCCCGGTCGACACCGCTGACGGCCTGTTCGTCCTGCGCGGCCTGACCGTCGACGACGCCGAGCTCGGCCCGACCCCGGGCCACTGGTCGACCGTCGCGGACGCCGGCGCACTGTGGGACGTGACCCTGCTGCTCGTCTCCGCCCTGATGGGCACTCCGATCGCCTGGGACGGCCAGCAGGACGGCCGGTTCGTGCACAACATCGTCCCCTCGCCGGGCCACGAGAGCGAGCAGACCGGCGCGTCCAGCTCGGTCCTGCTCACCCCGCACACCGAGGACGCCTTCCACCCCGGCCGCGCCCACCTGCTGCTGCTGTGCTGCATGCGCAACCACGACGGCATCGCCACCACCGCCGCCAGTGTGCGCCTGGCCGAACTCGCGCAGGCCGACCTGGAACAGCTCAAGCGCCCCGTCGCGCCGATCCTGCCCGACGACGCCTACGAGCAGGCCCGGAAGTTCGGCGGCCGGCCGGCCCCGGTACCCACCCTCTTCGACGGTCCCGACGGCCTGACCATGCGCTACGACCCCGCCTACACCCCGCTGGAGAAGACCGACCGGGCGTGGCGTGAGGCGTACGAGCGCCTCGGTGAGGAGCTGGCCCGCGTCTCGGTCGCGGTGAGCCTGGAGCCGGGGGACGTCCTGGTCGTCGACAACGACCTCGTCGTCCACGGCCGCGTCCCCTTCCGGGCCCGCTACGACGGCACCGACCGCTGGCTCAAGCGCGCCTCCGTCCGCGTCGAGGACCGTCCCACCCGCCCGCTCGCCGAGCACGACGAACACGGCTACGGCCAGGCCGCCCTCACCGCCTGGGCCGCCTGACCCGTCTGAACTGCCATCACCGACGCCGCCCCACCACCTCGAAAGGGCACATCCATGGACCGGGACGACACCACCCTTCGCGTACTGTCCACCAGCGACCTCGCCGGCCTGGACATCGGCCTCGCCGACGTCGTCGACACCGTCGAACAGGCCTACCGCACCCTGGCCGCCGGCCAGTCCGACAACCCGCGCAAACTCACCGTCAAGCCCGCCGACGGCCACTCGGTGTCCTACGCCATGCTCGGACGCGACGGCGTGCGCAACGTCGTCGCCGTCAAGACCTCGTACAAGCACGGCCTCGACAAGGGCCGCGACGAGCAGCACTACTACACGACGCTGACCGTCTACGACGACGTCACCGGCCTGCCCGTCGCGATGATGGACTGCTCGCGCATCGGCTCGCTGCGCACCCCGGCCGTCTCCGCGCTGCTGGCCCGCGAGTGCGCCGGCCCCGACGCCTCGACCGCACTGGTCATCGGCACCGGCACCCAGGGCCGCCTCGCCCTGCCGTTCCTGCTCACCACCCTGCCGAAGCTGGAGCGCCTGCTGCTGTCCGGCACCCACCCCGACGGCATCGCCGCCGTCCGCGCCGAACTCGCCCGCCACTTCCCCGACCGCGAGCTGGAACTGGTCACCGACCTCAAGGCCGCCGCCCGCGACGCCGACGTCATCGTCGCCACCGCCGGCGGCCACACCCCGGCCGCCGTCGAGGCCGACTGGCTCAAGCCCGGCTCGGTGTCGATCCTCGTCGGTCACGGCCTCGCGCCGTCCACCCTCCACCGCGCGGACCGGGTGATCGCCACCAGCGAGGCCCAGATGCGCGTCACCGGCACCGACATGGCTGACCAGGACGGCAACCTCCCTGCCGTCGACCTGGAGCTGCCCGTCGTCATCTCCGGCGTCTCCAAGGCCCGCACCGCCCCCGGGCAGCGGATCTTCGCCTACAACAGCGGACTCGTCGTCACCGACATCGCACTGGGCCACCGCTTCGCCCAGCTCGCCGCCGGCCAGGGCCTCGGCACCGAGGTGGCCCTGTGGCGCTGACCCTGCCCGCCCACCCCGACCCGCTGACCGAGCGTCTGCACGCGGGCGGCCTGCTCCACGAACTCGCCCACGGCCTCGGCGGCCCCTTCCACTACCTGCTGCCCGAACGCTTCGACACCAACCTGGCCGGCTTCCGCGCCGCACTCACCGATGCCGGAGTCGAAGGCCGCGTGTACTACGCCAAGAAGGCCAACAAGGCCGGCGTGTTCATCGATCGCTGTGCCGCCGCGGGCGCGGGCGTCGACGTCGCCTCCCTCGGCGAGCTGCGCGAGGCACTGGGCCACGGCGTGCGCGGCGAGGACCTCGTCGTCACCGGGCCGGCCAAGTCCGAGCAACTGCTGAGCGTGGCCGTGCGGCAGGGCGCGCTGATCGCCGTCGACGCCCTCGACGAACTCGACCGGCTGCTCGCCCGCACGGGCGAGCGCCCGGCCCGGGTCCTGTTGCGCCGCCACCCGCCCTCGCAGCGCCGCAGCCGCTTCGGCCTCGACGACGCACAGCTGCAGCAGGCGCTGGACCGGTGCGCCCGGGCCGGCGACACCGTCCGCATGGAAGGGTTCAGCTTCCACCTCTCCGGCTACGAGATCCAGGCCCGCGCCGACCTCGCCGGAGAACTCGTCGAACTCTGCCTCAAGGCGAGGATGTCGGGCCTGCAGGCGGACCGGATCAGCATCGGCGGCGGATTCCCCGTCGACTACGTCGCCGCCGACACCTGGGACGCCTTCCTCACCGAGCAGGGCCCCGCGCACTACCACGGCCAGAAGTCCTTCGCCGCAAGCGACTTCTACCCCTACCACTCCCCCGTCGCCGGATCCGACGCCCTGCGCGCGATCCTCGCCGCCCGGCCGGGCGGCACGGGTGCGAGCCTCGCGACCCGACTTCGCGAGGCCGGCGTCATGCTGCTGCTGGAGCCCGGCCGCGCCCTGCTGGACCGGGCCGGAGCCTCGGTCTTCCGCGTCCAGGGCGTCAAGGACCGCACCGGGTACGGCATCGTCACCGTCGACGGCACCAGCCTGAGCCTGTCCGAGCAGTGGTTCGACAGCGAGTACCTGCCCGAACCGCAGCTGCTCCCCGCGCGCTCGCCGGAGACGACGCCCGGGCCCTTCCCGGCGTGCGTCGGCGGCGCGAGCTGCCTGGACTCCGACCTGCTCACCTGGCGCAAAGTCCCCTTCCCCGCCCGGCCCCGGGTCGGCGACCTGCTCGTCTACCCCAACACCGCGGGCTACCAGATGGACTCCAACGAGTCCCCCTTCCACGAGCTGCCGCTGCCGCCGAAGGTCGTCATCGACCACCCCGACGATGGCGGCCGGCCCCGCTGGCGCCTCGACCGCTGACCACCACCCCGCACACCGCATCCCGACGGAGCCTCACGCCATGACCGACGCCCTGACCCGCCCCCCGGTGGTCAGCCGGATCTCCGACCTCATCGGCTACACCCCGCTGTTCGAACTCGCCCGCGCCGACAACGGCGCCCGCCTGCTCCTCAAACTGGAGATGTTCAACCCCACCGGCAGCGCGAAGATCCGCATGGCCCGCCAGATGGTCCTCGACGCCGAACGGCGCGGCGACCTGCGCGAGGGCGGCCACATCATCGAGTCCACCTCCGGCAACACCGGCCTCGGACTCGCCGTCGTCGCCGCCGAACGCGGCTACCGCTTCACCGCCGTCGTCGACAACCACGCCGCCGCCGACAAGCTGCGCGGCATGAAGGCCATGGGCACCGAGCTCGTCCACGTCGACGCCGACACCGACGGCGAGGAACTCCACACCGCCGCTCGCGAGGAACTCGCCGAGGACATGGCCCGCGGCAAGGACAACACCTTCTTCACCGAACAGCACAACAACCCCAGCAACGCGGTCGGTTACTACGCGGTCGGCCGCGAGATCGCCCAGGCGCTCGACAACCGGGTCGACGTCCTGATCGGTGCCGTCGGCACCGGCGGCGGCCTGTGCGGCACCGCCCGCGAGCTCAAGAGGCACGTGCCCGGCGTCGCGGTCGTCGGCGTCGAGCCCAAGGGCTCCGTCGCCTTCGGCCCGCCCGCCCACGACTACTACCAGTCCGGCACCGGAACCCCCGAAGGCGCCACCATCGGCCTGCTCGTCGACTACGACCTCATCGACGAAGGCGTCAAGGTCGGCGACGTCGAGGCCTTCGCCACCGCCCGGACCGTCGCCCGCCGCACCGGCCTGCTCGTCGGCGGCTCCGCGGGCGGCGTCGTGCACGAGGCCCTGGACCGGCTGACCCGCCTCGCCCCCGACGCCGTCATGGTCGCCTTCGTCAACGACGGCGGCGAGAAGTACATGGACACCGTCTTCAACGACGACTGGATGACCGCCCGCGACCTCCTCGACCCGGCGGTCGAAGCGGGGATCGACGAGACGCTGACCAAGCTCCGCAGGAACTGATGACAATGCAGCAGCTAACCACCCTCGCCCGCGACAGCCGCGCCCTCGCCGCCCTCGCCGTCCCGCTCGTCCTCACCCAGCTCGCCCAGGTCGCCCTCACCACCACCGACACCATCATGATGGGCGCCCTCGGCACCGAGGCCCTGGCGGCCGGCGGCCTCGCCCTGGTCGTCTTCAACCAACTGCGCACCATGGGCGTCGGGCTCGTCACCTCCGTCGGCAACCAGGTCGCGGCCGCCGCCGCCCGCGCCGAACGGAGCGAGGGCGCAGCCGCCGAGGCCGGGAACGGGGACGAGGTGCGCGGCCTGGTACGGGCGGCGATGGCCGTCGCCACCCTCACCGGCATCGCGGGCGCCGTCCTCATGGTCCTCATCGGCCAGGCCGCGACCCGGCTCGGCCAGGACGCGGATGTCGCCCACCGCGCCCAGGGCATGCTCGCCGCGCTCGCCCCCGGCCTGGTGCCCTGCCTCTGGTTCCAGGCGATCCGCCAGTTCACCGTCGGCATGCGCCGCCCGCAGGCGCTGCTGCGGATCACCATCGCCTCCGTCGCCGTCAACGCCGCGCTCAACTGGGCGTTCATCCACGGCACCTGGGGCCTGCCCAAGCTCGGCCTCACCGGCATCGGGGTGGCCACCAGCAGCGTCCACCTGCTCTCCTTCCTCGCCCTCTACGCCTCCGCCCGCCGCGACTCCCGGCTCGCCCCCCTGCTGACCCCGGACTTCTGGCGCGCAGACCCCGGCACGGTGCGCCGCCTGCTCGGTCTCGGGGCCCCGATCGCCGCCACCTACGGATCCGAGGCCGGGTTCTTCTCCGTCACCGCCCTCCTCGCCGGCAGCTTCGGCGCCGCCGCGCTCGCCGCCCACACCGCCGTCAACCAGTTGATCTACATCGTCTTCCAGGTCGCCGTCGGCCTCTCCCACGCCGCCTCCATCAACGTCAGCCGCGAACTCGCCCTCGGCGCATACGCAGCCGCCCGCCGCATCAAGAACACCGCACTGGCCTGCGGAGCCGTCGTCACCACCCTGGTCGGCATCGCCTACCTCACCGTGCCCCGCCTCGTCCTGCGGCCCTATTTCGACCCCGGCACGGCTGCCGACCAGCAGGGCCTGCACATCGCCACCGGGCTCCTCGCTGTCGTCGCCGTCCTGCAGTTCTTCGACTGCGCCCAGAACATCGGCGTCGGCCTCCTGCGCGGCCTCGACGACACCAGGAGCGGCTTCCGCATCACCCTCATCGGCTACTGGGCCGTCGGCCTGCCCGCCGCCTGGCTCCTCGCCTACCCCCTCGGCGGCGAGACCCGCGGCCTGTGGCTCGGCCTGCTCATCGGCCTGGCCACCACAGCCGTCCTCCTGCTGCGCCGCTACGGCCTCGCCCTGACCGCGCGAGCCGGCACCACCACCGCCGAATCCGCTGCGGTCGGCACCTGAGCACCTGCCGCGGTCACCGCACCGGTCCGTCGTGTGAGCCGTGGGGCCGGTCAGGGCCAACGACCAGCCCTGATCGGCCCCACGGCCCACACGACGGTGACGGTCGGCAATTTCGCCCCCATGTCATGACCCCGAATAAGATTTAGGTTAGCCTTACCTTATGCACTATGCTTCGTTGGCCGCGAACACGGCCGGATACGCCATGCCCCAGCTCTGGCGGGTCCTCACCAAGACCGGCTACTTCCTCGGCCTCAGCGGGGCCGTCGGAGCCACCGTCACCTATGCGGCCACCGTGCGCCCGGCCCTGCGCGCCCCGGAAACGAGCACCGGGGACGCCGAGATCCTGCGCAGACGGTCCGCCGGCTACCTCGCCTGGGCCGGAGTGGTCCTGCTGGTCGCGGGCTACTTCCAGCTCGCCGCCCGCGTCGCCCGCGCCGGCAAGGGCATGCCCTTCGGCGACGCGCTCGCCCCGGGCCGGGTATGGGACTACCTGCAGGCGCCCGCGGCCAAGGGCGCCTGGATCGCCCAGGGCACGGTCTACCTCGTCCAGAACGCCGTCCTGGTCGTGACCGCCGCCGCCCTGATCGCCCTCTTCGCGCCGACCGCCCGCCGCCACGTGGACCGGATCGCCCTCGCCGCGCTGCCGCTCTCCCTCGCCGTCACCCTGATCGGCGCCGTGCCGGCCACCGCCCCCGCCGACCTCGACGGGTGGCTGAACCCGGTCTTCGACCAGGCCCACATCGTGTCCGGCACCGTCTGGCTCGGCGGCCTGGCCCTGCTCGTCGCCCTGGCCGGCACCCGCAAGAGCCTCGGCGACGGCGCCGGGCTGCTGTGGGCCGACATGTGGCGGCGCTTCGGCCTCGTCGCCATGGTCTGCGTCGGCGCGGTCACCGTCTCCGGCCTGTGGCTGAGCTGGAAGCACGTCGGCGGCATCTCGCAGCTGTGGACCACCGGCTACGGCATCGCCCTGCTCGTCAAGATCCTCCTGGTCGCCGGGCTGGTCGTCGCGGGCGCCTTCAACCAGTTCTGGCTGATGCCCCGGATCGTCCGGGCGCGTGCCGCCGACGACACCACCTCGCTGCTGCACCTGACCCTCCGGCACTTCCCCAAGGTCGTCTGGGGCGAGGTCGTCCTCGGCGTCGCCGTGCTCGCCGCGATGCCGTTCATCTCCGGCTCGGCCCGCACCGAGGCCGGCAGCCCGAAGGCCGTCTCCTCCGGCACCGTCTTCGCCGGCGGCGCCGCCCTCACCATCGCGCTGGCCGTCTCCCTGTACGCGACGGCGAAGGCCTCCGACGCCCTGGCCCGCCGGCCGGCCACGCCTGCGACTGCCTGACCCACCGGTCGCTTTCACCGTCCACGGGATCGAGGAGTGCCATGGGACGAGGTTGGGAGGGCCTGGCCCTCAAGGTGATGCGGGGCCGGGACTTCGCGTTCACGGTGACCACCGCGGAGGACGTCACCACGGACTGCCGCCGGGTGCGCTTCGCGGACGGCGGCATGCTGGACGCCACCGGCGTGCACCCCACCATGTGGGTGCGGCTGTGGTTCCCGGAGGCGGGCCGCCCGCACCAGCGCGCCTACACCCTGGTCGACCCGGACCCCGCCGCGGGGACGTTCGGCATCGACTTCGCACTCCACGACGGCCCGGCCAGCCGCTGGGCGAGCGCGGCGGCGCCCGGCGACTCCATCCAGGCGACCGTCCAGGGATCCGCGTTCGCGGCCCCCGAGCCGACGCCCCGCCGGATGTTCCTCGTCGGCGACCGCGCCTCGGCCCCCGCGATCGGCTCCCTGCTCCGCGCACTGCCGGGCGTGCCGGCGACGATCTGGCTGGAGACCCAGCACGACAGCGACGAACGACTGCCGGTGTCGCGAACCGGCCGTGACCACCACGACTTCCGGTTCGTCCCCCGGGAGGACGCCGGGGGACGACTGGCGGCCCAGGTCCGCACGGCCCTGCCCGGCCTGCTCGGCGACCCGGCCGAGGCGTACGTGTGGATCGCCTGCGACACCGTCACCACGCGTGAACTCGCCCGGTTCGTCCGCAAGGACCTCGGCGTCCCCAGGCCCCGCACCCACGCCCTCGGGTACTGGCGGCCCTGAAGACCCGTGGGGGGGGGGGGGGGGGGCGCGCGCCGCCCCCCGCCCCCCCCCCGGGCCCCGGCCCCCCCGCCCCCCCCTGGCGGTGCGGGCGCCCCGCTCAGCGGGGGGGCCCCGGCGGGCGCGCCGCCCCCCCCCCCGCCCCCACCACGTTGCTCCCGCCCTCCGCAGCGCCCGAGTTCGGCACTGCGCCGAGCGGCGGGCAGTCGGTGTCGCGGTCGGTCAGCCGAGCGAGGCGAGGAAGGTGTCGAGCGCCTGGACCTCGGCGGCCTTGTCCGGGTGCGAGGCGCGCAGCGACGTCAGGACGTGGTCGATCTCGCCGTCGAGGAAGTGCCAGGCCTGCCCGTTCTTGGGCTGGAGGCTGTCCTGGTCGTCGTCCCACGCCGTCTCCAGGTCCTTCACCCGGCTGGTCGCGGCCTTCTGGTCCCCGGCGTCGAGCTTGGCCAGGGTGTCGGACGCGATGGTGCGGAACTTCGCGATCTCCGCCGGGGGGAAGGAGGACGTCGCCTGCTGCGGCGTGAGGGAAGCGGCCACGGGTGCCGGGGCGTCGGCCTCGCCGGCCACGGCCGCGTGCGGTTGCTGGTTCGCCCACACGAGCAGCGCTCCGGCCGCCACCGCCACGAGGGCGAAGTAGCCGAGCATGACCCGCTCACGCGCCGGGTTCGCCGCCTGCGGCGTGCGGGCCCCGTCGTCGGCCGCGATGACGTCGCTGCGGCTCCGGGTGAGGTGGACGACCGTGGCGAGGATCGCGGCCAGGAAGATCACGCTGGTCACGGCGGTGCCGAGGCCCAGGCCCCCGTCGCTGCTCGGCGAGGCGAGCCAGTCGCCGAGGTTGGCGCCGAGCGGGCGGGTGAGGATGTAGGCCAGCCAGAAGGAGAGCACCGCGCCGGCGCCGAGGCGCCGACCGACGACGATCGCGGCGATCAGCCCGAGCGGAAGGAGCACCGACACGCCCGGGGCCCAGCCCGTCAGCTCCAGGGTCCAGTCGCCGACCGCGGTGCCGAGGGCGAAGGTCACCAGGACCGCGAGCCAGTAGAAGAGTTCACGGGAGCGGGTGACGATGCTGTGGATCGACAGCGTCCGCTCACGCGCGTACCAGATCCCGAAGACGACGGCGAGGACGCCGGCGAACACGCCGCTGCTCACCGCGAGGGGGACGCCCTGGCTGTCGGTGAGGATGTCCGTGTACAGGGTGCCGGTCACGCTCAGCACCACGACGGTGAGCCAGTACACGAACGGGACGTAGCGCTTGGTACCGAGCTGCCAGCCCAGGGCGCCGGCCAGCACGGCGGTGAAGATCAACGAGGTGTCGACCAGGCCGACGCCGAGGGTCGTGTTGATCCAGTCGGCGAAGCTCTCGCCGACCGTGGTGCAGAGGATCTTGATCACCCAGAACCAGATCGTGACCTCGGGCACCTTGTTGATCAACTGGCGGCCGAGCGACGCGGCCCCGGATCGCTCCATGGTGGATGTCATGACGCCGAGGCTGACACGCGCGACCTGAACACAACCTGAGCGCGTCACCGCGGGAATCCGCGAGGTCACCGCGGGCACAGCGGCCGGGGGCCACCTGCCGGGAGGCGGCCCCCGGCGTCCTGAGCCGCCCAGGCTGCTCTCATCCGGACGGGCGATACTGTGCCGATGACCGATCACCGGGTACTGGTCGTCGAGGACGACCACGGACTGCGCGAGGCCCTGGCCCGCGGCCTGCGCGAGGAACAGTTCGACGTGCTGACGGCCGCCGACGGCGCGAGTGCGCTGCGCGCGGTGCGGCAGCAGGTCGACGCCGTGGTGCTGGACATCGGCCTGCCCGACTCCGACGGCCGGGACGTGTGCCAGGCGATGCGCGCCCACGGCTTCGCCGTGCCCGTGGTGTTCCTGACCGCGCACGGCGGACTCACCGACCGGCTGTCCGGGTTCTCGGCCGGCGGTGACGACTACCTGGCCAAGCCCTTCCACATGGCCGAGCTCGCCGCGCGGCTGCGCGCCGCCATGCGCCGGTTCGGCTGCGAACCCGGGAGCGGGGGCTCGGAGCTGCGCCTCGACCCGGCCCGGCACGTCCTGGCCGGACGGGACTGCTCGGTCGCCCTGACCCCCACCGAGTTCCGGCTGCTGGCCTGCCTGATGGCCGTACCCGGAGCCGTCGTCCGCAGGCGGGCGCTGCTGCGCGCGGGCTGGCCGGAGGGCGCCATGGTCACCGACAACACCCTCGACCAGTACCTGGCGCGCCTGCGTCGCAAGCTGCGCCAGGTGGACGGCGCGCACGGCATAGCCACGGTGCGCGGCGTGGGCTACCGGTTCGAATGAGACCCTCCACCGGGCGGATCCGCCCCCACCGGCTGCCGACACGGCTGCGTTCGCTGCGTCCCCGCACTCTGCGCGGCCGCCTGGCACTGATCGCCCTGGTCAGCATCGCGGTCTGGGTGGCCGTGCTGACGGCCGTCTTCCAGGGACTGCTCACCGCACAACTGAACAGCCAGACCGACGAACTGCTGCGCACCCGGGCCACGGCGGCGGCCGCCACCGTCCGCCCGTCCGCCGACGGCAGGCTCACCATCGACGAACCCGCCGACGACAGCGCCCTCGACGTCGGCGTCTGGATCTACCAGGACGACCAGGCCCTGGAACGCCCGACCGCCTCGCGCGCCCTCCAGAACACCGCCGACCGGCTCGCCGGCGGCCCCGCCGGATTCAGCCGCAGCACCGGACCCGACCCCGCCCGCCTCTACGTCCTGCCCGTCCTCGCGGGCGACCGACGCGTCGGCGCCGTCGTGGCCGCCGTCGGACCGGACCCCGGAGAACCCACGGCCGAACTCGCCCTGACCGCGGCCGCGGCCCTCGCCGCCCTCATGCTCGCGGCCGTGTACCTCGTCACCCGGGCCGTGGTCGGAGGCGCGCTGCGCCCGGTGGCGGCGATGAGCGCCCAGGCGGCGGCCTGGAGCGCCGCCGACACCACCCGCCGCTTCGGCACCGCGCGGCGCCCGGCCGAACTGTCCGCCCTCGCCGGCAACCTCGACGAACTGCTGGACCGGCTGGCCGCCGTCCTGCGGCACGAGCAGCAGCTCACCGCGGAGCTCTCGCACGAGCTCCGCACACCGCTGGCCCGGATCACGGCCGAGACGGACTGGCTGCTGGCGAGGCCCCGGGACGCCGCCGAACAACAGGCCGCCCACCGCGCCATCGCCGAGAGCTCGGCGCGGATGCGGGAGATCTGCGAGACGCTGCTCTCCCAGGCCCGCGACGGGATCGGCGCGGGCGGCGGAACCGGCGAGGCGCCGGGCCGCTGCCTGCTCGCGCCACTGCTGGCCACGCTGGCCGAGCGCAGCGCCCA
Source organism: Kitasatospora sp. NPDC059722 (assembly GCF_042733235.1). Classification (NCBI taxonomy): domain Bacteria; kingdom Bacillati; phylum Actinomycetota; class Actinomycetes; order Kitasatosporales; family Streptomycetaceae; genus Kitasatospora; species Kitasatospora sp. NPDC059722. The sequence continues at coordinate 19,440 of NZ_JBHWGD010000024.1, read as the reverse complement.
GGAGTTCCCGCACGCGCCGCCGGTTCGGGTACACGGGGGTGACGCACAGGTCGTGGCCGGCGTTTCGGCCCCGATCGTCGAGCGCATCCTGGCGCCGCTGCTCGACAACGCGCGCCGCTACGCCCGGACGTCGGTGACCATGGAGTGCACGGGCCGGCCCGGCTCGGTCACGGTGGTGGTCAGCGACGACGGCCCGGGCATCCCCGAGGGGGTGGGCGAGGCGGTGTTCGAGCCAGGACGCCGGGCCGATCCCGGGGACGGCCACGACGGCGCCGGCCTCGGCCTGGCCCTGGCCCGCCGCCTCGCCCGCGCGGCAGGCGGCGACCTCACCCTCGGTCGGCCGTCCACCGGCGCCGGCGGCTGCTTCGAGCTCTCCCTGCCGACGGGATGAGCCTCCCGCGGCCGTCGCCGGGGCTCACGTCCCGGTGGGGCCCTCCTCGCCGTCCGGCCGGGTCGCCAACGCCGGCAGCGGCGTGTACGCGGCCACCAAGTTCGGCATCAACGGCTGGTCGGAGTCGCTGCGCAAGGAGCTGCTGCCCGACGTCCGCGTCACCGTCATCGAGCCCGGCGTCGTCGCCACCGAGCTGCCCACCCACATCACCCACGAAGCGACCTGCCAGGGCGCCCGGCAGCTCTACGACGTCGCCCAGGTCACCGCCGAGGACGTCGCCGAGGTCATCACCTTCGCCCTCCAGCGCCCCCGGCGCCTGGCCATCCACGAGATCCTGCTGCGCCCCGCCGGCCAGGCCTGACCCGATCACCCCTCGCTCCCTCCCGGCTCTACTCCGCGGGCTCCTCCAGGAGCCACCAGGCGCACAGGATGAACGGGGTGCCGAGCCCGCCCACGGCGACCATGATCCACAGCAGCCAGTAGCCGCCGCCGGTGACGGGAGCCCGTTGCGGGTGCACGGGGTCGATCCGTACGCCGACCCGGTGTCCGTCGGGCCACTGCTCGTCCGCGCCCTCGTCGGCGCGGTACTCGTGCCCGTCCGCCGTCCAGTGGTAGGTGCACTCGGTGCTGGTGTCGCCGCTGTCGTGGCAGCCGGTGACGGTGGCGGACAGCCGGAGCGTGGCGTGAACGTCGCGGTCGTGCTGGTGGAACCAGCCGCTGAGGGAGAAGGCGAAACCGCCGGCGAACACGCAGAGCATCAGGGCGAGCAGGGCGCTGCGGAACAGGGCGCCGGCCACGGAGCCGGAGCGCGGGCTCTCGCCCAGGGCGACGCTCACCGGTCCGGCCAGCGCCGCGACTGCCGCCGCACCGGCCGCACCCCTCCAGCCGGCGTACCAGGGCGTCGAGCCCCACGGGGTGCAGGCCGTCGTCACCGCGCCGGCCAACACCGCGGCCCAGGCCGCGCGTTGGAGCAGTCGCACGGCGCCTCCCGCCCGGCGGCGCGGGCCGCCGGCCCGGCTCGGGGCGGCGGGGGGCCGTCGGTCCTCGGGAGTCGGAGGAGTCGGAGGAGCGGGAGGAGTCGGAGGAGTCGGAGGAGCGGGAGGAGTCGGAGGAGCGGGAGGTCGGTCGTCCGCGGTGGTGGTCACCCGGCCACGCTGGCAGAGGCGCGGAACCGGCACCAGAAAGCGGTGCTCACCCCCGGCGTTCAGCGATGCTTACGGCACAGGCGTGGCGGACGGCCCGCCGGGTGCGGTCCGCTCGCCGGGATCGACCAGGTGGCTGCTCACCCGCGGCTCACCGTCGGTCAGGCCCTGCGCCGCCAGCCGCTCGCCCGCCGTCAGCAGCGCGCTCTGGAGCGCCTCGCCCGCCGCCCGTACCGCCGAGGGCGCGCCCCACGGGCCGGTGCGCCGCAGCAGCCGCACCAGGTAGGAGCCGGGCACCGGCAGCGAGGTGACGGTGCCGGCGCCCGGGCCGATCAGGGCGGCGGCGTTCGCGGGCAGGATCGCGGCGCCGAGGCGCGCGGCGAGCATGGTGTAGACGGCGAAGCGGTAGCGGGCGGTGTGCTCCACCAGCGGCACGATGCTGTGCTCGGCGGCCAGGCGCTGGAAGGCCAGCTGCCGGGGGGAGCCGGCCGGGGCGGTGATCCAGGGGCGGCCGGACAGCTGGGCGGGGTCGGCGGGCGACGGCCAGTCGGCCGGAACGACCAGGCGGTAGGCGTCCTCGAACATGACGCTCGCCTCGACGCCGGGCGGCAGCGGGGTGGGCTCCTGCCGGTCGTCCTCGATGACGAGGACGTCCAGTTCGCCCAGGCGGAGTGCGCGCAGCCCCTCCTGCCGCCCGGTCTCCACCAGCCGGGGGACGAGGTCGGGGTGGGTGCGGGCGAGCAGGTGGACGGCGGTGGTGGCGAAGAACGTGATGGCGGGCGCCGGCACACCGATGGCGACCGGGCCGGCGGCGGCCCCGCCGAGTGCCCGCAGGTCGCGGGCCGCGTCCTGGAGCGCCTGGCCGATCCGGTCGCCGTAGCCGGCCAGCAGGCGTCCGGCGGTGGTCAGTTCGGCCCGTCCGCCGGTGCGGTCCACCAGCGGGACGCCGACCTCGCGTTCCAGCCGGCTCAGCTGCTGGGACACCGCGGAGGGCGTGTGGCCGAGGGCGCGCGAGGCGCCCGCCACGCTGCCGGAGTCGGCGATCTGGCGCAGGATCAGCAGTCTCTTCGGGTCGAGTTCCACCACTGCGCCGCCCTTTCGCACCGCCCGGGTCGAGGACGCCCATCCTGGCAGAGGCCGCGGCGCCGGTCCGGACCGCTCGTCCGAGCGTCTCTAGGACAGGTCCCAGACCTCGATCGTCAGTGCCCGGTCGGCCGGGCACGCGGCGATCCGTTCCGGATGTGTCTCCACGGCACGGGCCTGGACCCACGTTCCGGTACCGGAGCCGGGCACCGCACCGGCGGCGAGCAGGGGCAGGACGTGCTCCGCGCGGGCGGTGTAGCGGTTGGGGTACCCGCCGCGGATCAACTGCTCGGCCTTGCCCGCGGCCACCAGCTCCTCCACCCACGTGATCCCTGACGCCCCGATCTCCCACCTGGCGAGAACGAAGTCACGGCGCTGCTCGGGGATTGCCCGGTCGTATTCATCGGGGCTCAGTTCCGTGATGCCGATCCACCAGCCGAGCATGTTCCGCGTCCTCCCCGCCGACGTCACTGCCGACGTCACTGCTCGGAAGCCTACTGGGAGGGCGGCGGGACGTCATCGGCTTACCGTCGTGCTGTCGAGCTGTGCCCGAGAACGGTCCGGCGGCGCCGCCAGGCCCGGCGCCGCGCACCCTCAGGGCTCGGCCAGGTATCCCTGCACCGTCCGGGCCAGGAGCGGGGCGAGCCGTTCCGCGGGTGCCGACGCGAGCGGCTCCACCTGGATCACGTAGCGCGCCATCGCCAGCCCGACGATCTGCGAGAGCGTCAGCTCCACCCTCAACTCCGGCTCCTCCAGGTCGAGTTCGCCCGCCAGTCGGCCCACGAGTTCGGTCACCATGAAGCCCCGCACCAGCGCCGCCACCTCCTCGCTGGCCGCCGCCGTGCGCAGCAGCGCCAGCAGCCGGTCCCGTACCGCCGGTTCCTCCCAGAGCCCGAGGACGAAGGCGGCCACGCGTTCGCCGACGCGCTCGCGTTCGCCCGCGAGCACGCGTTCCACGACGGCCCGCGGGTCGACCGGGAAGTCCAGTGCCGCCAGGAACAGCCGGTCCTTCGTCCCGAAGTAGTGGTGCAGCAGCGCGGCGTCCACACCGGCCGCGCGGGCGATCGCCCGCATGCTCGCCTTCTGGTACCCGCGGGCCCCGAACTCCGCCCGGGCCGCCTCCAGCACCGCGCCCCGGGTGTCCTCTCCCCCGGGGCGCCGTCCGACCCGCTTCTGCTGATTCCCCTCGCCACTCACGAGGCCATTGTCACCGGTGACACCTGCGCGCGACTTGACCGGCACCCCCGGCGGCGCAAAACTCATCACATGATGAATTCCATGGCGGGGCCGCCCGGCCCCGCGGTCCGCATCACCGGCCTGACCGTCGAACGCGGCGGCCGCCCGGTCCTCCACGGCCTCGACCTCGACATCGCCGCCGGCACCATCACCGGCCTGCTCGGCCCCAGCGGCTGCGGCAAGACCACCCTGCTGCGCTCGGTCGTCGGCGTGCAGCGCACCGCCGCCGGCCGCGTCGAGGTGCTCGGCCTCGACGCCGGCAGCCCCGCCCTGCGCCACCGCGTCGGATACGTCACCCAGGCCCCCTCGGTCTACGGCGACCTCAGCGTCGCCGAGAACCTCGACTACTTCGCCGCCGTCCTCGGCGCACCCGGGACCGACCCCGCCCGGGTGATCGCCCAGGTCGGCCTGACCGGCCACGAACGCGACATCGCCGACCGCCTGTCCGGCGGCCAGCGCGCCCGCGTCTCACTCGCCGCGGCCCTGCTCGGCACCCCCGAGCTGCTCATCCTCGACGAGCCGACCGTCGGCCTCGACCCGGTGCTCCGCCAGGACCTCTGGCGGCTCTTCCGCCGGCTCGCCGACGGCGGCGCCACCCTGCTGGTCTCCAGCCACGTCATGGACGAGGCCACCCGCTGCGACCGCCTGCTGCTGATGCGCGACGGCAGGCTGCTCGCCCACGACACCCCCGACGCGCTGCTCCGCGCCACCGGAGCCGCCGACATCGACAGCGCGTTCCTCGAACTGGTGGAGGCCGGCCGATGACCACCCCCCGCACCCGGCCGCGGACGGCACACTCCCTGCGGCGCACCCTCGCCACCGCCCGCCGCGTCCTCACCCAGCTGCGCCACGACCCGCGCACCCTCGCCCTGCTCCTGGTCGTGCCCTGCCTGCTGCTCGTCCTGCTCAAGTACATGTTCGACGCCCAGCCCGCCACCTTCGACCGGACCGGCCCCGCCCTGCTCGGCGTCTTCCCGCTCCTCGTGATGTTCCTGGTCACCTCGGTCGCCATGCTCCGCGAACGCACCACCGGCACCCTGGAACGGCTGCTCACCATGCCGTTGGGCAAGCTCGACCTGCTCCTCGGGTACGCCCTGGCCTTCGGCGCCGTCGCCCTGCTCCAGGCGACCCTCGCCACCGCCCTCACCATCGGGCCGCTCCGCCTGCACATCGCCGGCCCCACCTGGCTGGTCTTCGCCGTCGCCGTCGCCGACGGACTGCTCGGCATGGCGCTCGGCCTCCTGGTCTCGGCGTTCGCGGCCACCGAGTTCCAGGCCGTCCAGTTCCTGCCCGCCGTCCTCCTCCCCCAGATGCTGCTGTGCGGGCTCTTCGTCCCGCGCGACGCCATGGCGACCGCGCTGCGCTGGGCCTCCGACGTCCTGCCGCTCTCCTACGCCGTCGACGCGATGACCCGGCTCACCACCACCGCCACCGCCGACTCAGCCGTGGCCCGCGATCTCGCCGTCGTCGCCGGCTCCGCCCTGCTCGCCCTCGCCCTGGGAGCCGCCACCCTCCGCCGCCGAACCGCCTGATACCGCCCTCGGTCCACGTGGCCGTACCCTCCCGCCGGCAGCGCCGGACCACGGTGTGCGTGGTCCCGAGCCTGCCCGCCCGGCGGCCGGAGTGCGCGAAGGGCCATGCCGGACGGCGGCCGACGGGACGCCGCCGACTGCCGGCTGATCCGAGACCCGGCCGGTTCGCACCGCCGCAATAGATCGGGGACGGATGTTCGGTAGTCTCCGTTGATCGGCGGCGGTGAGCGCTGCCTTGGGGGGACGAGGGAGCCGGTAGATGGAGTCGCCTTCGGCCGGGCAGCGGTCGGCGGAGCAGGGCTCGTGGCAGTGGGACGACGCGGGCGGTGCCGGCGGGACGCCCGGGGACGTGGTCGGCGGGGGCGGGGAGGGGCCGCGGCTCGGCCGGCGGGGACTGCTCGTCGGGGCCGGGGTGCTCGCGGGGGGCGCGGCGCTGTGGGCCTTCGGGCGCTCCGCCCGGACGGCGCCGCCGACGCCGCGGCCGACCGCGGCGGAGGGGCCCGCGCCGGCCTGGACGTACCGGGGGGCGGAGGCGATGGCGCCCGAGCGGCTGGCGGACCGGCCGGGCCGGCCGGGCCGGCCGCTGTTCCCGTCCCGCACCAGGCTGGTGGTGCTGGATCCCGCGAGCGGCGCCCCGGCGCGGCTGATCACCTTCGACCAGCCGCGCCCGTACCCGCCGAGCGGCCCGGACGCCATGGGGAGCGTGGTGTTCGGGCCGGACCGGCTGTTCACCACCTTCCAGGGCCGCATCGAGTCCCGCCATCTCACCGACCCCGGCGGCGACTGGAGCCTGCCGCTGCCGGCGGAGTTGGGCCGCGGCAGCGTCCAACTGGCCGGTTGCGACGGCGGCACGCTGTACGGCTCGGTCCTCAACTACGGTTCGACCACGACCACGTCACCCGACACCAAGGTCTTCGCGATCCGGGTCTCGGACCGGTCGGTGCTCTGGTCGCTGCCCTTCGGGGCCGGCGAGAACCTGCTGGCCCCCGTGACGGCCGCCCCCGGCCTGCTGCTGTGCAGGCGCAGAGCCGACGAGCGCACCGAGGTGGTCGTCCGGGATGCCACCGACGCCCGGGAGGTGTGGAAGGCCCCGGCGGACGAGAACCTGCGCTGGTACACCCCCGGACCGGAGAACATCTATGTCCCCGACGGCACCGGGGGCGTCCGCGCGCTGGCGCCGAACGGCGAGTCGCGCTGGACGGCCGGTCCGGCCGCGGGAGAACAGTGGCGGGCGCTGCCGCCGGTCGCGGACGGCGCCCGGGCCTACGTCCCGCGCGACAACGGCCTGCTCACGGGCCACGACGCAGCGACGGGCCGCCAGGTGTGGTCCTACCGGCTGCCGTTCCCGCTGGACGTCCGGAGCCAACCTTTGGTGGCCAAGGGCGTGCTGTACGTCCCCGGGCCGGCCGCCGGTGGCGTGTGGGCGATCGACGCCGCGACCGGCCGGCAGCTCTGGACCTTCCGCGACGGGATCCCCGGCAAGGACGTCTGGTCGCTGGCCGCCGACGACACCCACCTCTACGCGGGCCACGACGACGCCCTGCACGCACTGCCGCTGGGCGCGAGTTAGCTCGCGCGGATCACAAGGTCCTGCGGCGGGGGGGGGGGCCGGGGGTTGCGCAGGAGTTTGTGGCCAGGCTGAGGTGGGGCGCGGGGGCGGGGCTGGGGAGGCGGTAGTGTGGGGGGACCGCGGGGTGGGCCGCCGCCCGCCCCCCGCGCG
>NZ_JBHWGD010000024.1:0-12326 GCF_042733235.1 Kitasatospora sp. NPDC059722 | reverse complement strand
CACACCGCCCCCCCCCCTCCCACTAGCCCCCCTCCGCCCCCCCCCACTCCCCCCCACACCCCGGGCGGTGGGTGTGTTCGAGCGGCGCGGTCACCAGCTCGTCGTGGGGTGTCCCCCCGCCCCCCCCCCCGCCGCAGGAGAGCGGTTCAGCAGGAGAGCGGTTCGGCAGGAGTGCGGTTCAGCTCGCCATGGTGCTCTGGATGAAGTCCTTGAACGCGGTCACGTTGGTGTAGATCGACGGATCGACCGCACAGGTGGGCGAGGTGCCGCCGGCGCGGCTGGTGGCGCCGAGCAGCCGCCACTCACCGTTGATCTGCGCGATCGCCGGGCCGCCCGAATCGCCGTAGCAGGCGCCCTGGTTGCTGCCGTCCGGGCCCTGCGGGTTGTTGACGCAGAGTTCGGAGGAGGCGTCGAAGCCCTCGGCGCAGCCGCTCGGGAGCAGGCTGGTGTCGAGTTCCTTGAGCTGGTCGGGGCCGTTGTCACCGCCGGGCTGCGGCGTCTCCTGGCCCCAGCCGAGCAGCCGGGTGGCGGTGCCGGCGGGCGCGCTGTCGGCGATCGCGATCGGGGTGGCCTGGACGGGGGCCGCGAGCTGGAGCAGGGCGATGTCGTTGTTGGTGCTGTAGTTCGGGTGCGGGACGACCCGGGCGAGCGAGGCCACCTCGCCGCCCGAGGTCCGGTCGCCCGAACCGACCCGGACGGTGAACTGGTCGGCCGTGCCGCCGGCCACGCAGTGTGCCGCGGTGACCGCCCAGGTGGGCGAGATCAGCGAGGCGCCGCAGATGTGCTGGCCGCCCTGTTGCAGCGAGACGATGAAGGAGTAGTTCTGCGACGCGCTGCCACCGCCGATGATCGGCGGGCTCGGCACGGGCGCGGCCGAGGCGCCGGTCCCGGGCGCGGCGAGCGCGAGCGCGGTGGCCGCAGCGGCGGCGGCGAGGATCCTGGGCAGCGGGAAGTACCTCATGGTGTGTCCTTGTCCGGCGGTGTGGGGCCGCCTCGTGGGGGGGCGGCATGGACCAGATATGGCATGTCCATGCCGAACTGCCCGCAAGGCTGGCCCCTGACGGCCCACCGGGGACACCCGCCGATCGGCGGGGAGAGCGCCGCTGATCGGAGTATTGCGCCGCCACGCCGCCACCCCGTCACGCGCGGCTCCCAGGGCCACCACCGGGCCCCGGGAGCCGCCGCCGTCCGACCGTCAGGGCCTCAGCCGATCACCCACCGCTGGAGCGCCGAGCCGGTGTCCGGCTGCTGCGTGACGAGCGCGCCGTCGCCCGTCGAAGCCGTGGTCAGCAGGAGGCCGCTCTTCTGCGACGCGAGCGTGTACCCGCCGCCCGCCACCTGCGTCGCGATCCAGCGCTGGTTGGCCGCGCCGGTGCAGGGCCACTGGATCACCTGGGCCCCGGCCGCCGTCGAACCGCCGCTGACGTCGGCGCAGAGCTTCGACTCGCCGTTCGCGAGCTGGTAGCTGCCGTCCGCCTGCCGGGTGAAGACCCAGTTCTGGTTCCGGCCGCCGTTGGGCGTCCAGGTGATGAGCCGGGTGCCCTGGCCGGTGGAGTGGGCCGGGTCGTCCAGCGCCTTGCCCGAGGCCACCACCGTGCGGGTGCCGTCGAGCCCGGTGCCGGCCGGGCCGAGGGCGGTGAGCGTCAGGGTCTGCTCCGCCGCCGTCCGCGCGCCGCCGACCGTGCTGCCGCTGCGGTCGGTCCAACTCCGGTTCGGGGTGGTCTCGGTGAGCCGGTAGGCGTTCGCCGAGAGTCCGAGGACGAGGCCGCTGTAACGGTTCACGATCCGCAGCGCGCCGGTCGCGGTGCCGTCCGCCGCCGTGCTGGGCACGAGCCACCACTGCTGCCCGACCGTCGGCCCGCCGGCCGGAGCCGCGCCGAGGACGGGCCGGGCTCCCCACGAACGCCCGCTCACCGAGCCCGAGTCGACCCCGAGCAGCTGCCCGGTCGAGCCGTTGGCGATCCGGTACGAGCCGTCGCCGTTCGCCGCGAAGGTCCAGGACTCCAGCGGCGAGCCGGTCGCCGCGACCAGCGAGGTGGTGTCCGGGCCGCCCGCGGCCTGCGCGAGGACCCGTCCGTCCGCGTTCGCGATCCGGTACGCCCGGCCGGGGTCGACCGGCGGCGCGGCGGGCGCCGACGGGTCGATCGTGACCGGCACGTACTCGCCGTCCGCCCCGCCGGAGCAGCCGAACGCGCAGTAGGCGCGGAAGGTCCGCCCGACGATCGCCGAGCTCGTCCGGTTGGCGCCGTCGAGGAACCAGCGGTACCAGGAGGCCGTGTGGTAGCCGCCGGTGTCGCCGATCGGCACCCACTTCTGGGTCGAGAGGTCGGCGGTGGCGTAGTAGTGCTGGGGCGCGTTGCCGCTCTGGTCGACGGCCTGCGGTTCGCCGATGTAGAGGCCGAGGTAGGCGTCGTAGGTGACGTCCATGACGAACAGCGGCGAGGTCGGGGGCATCGTCCCGGCGGCGATCTGCTGGGCCGAGGTCCCGGTGTTGGCCGGGTCGTACTCGTCGGCCGCCGCCGTGTACCCGGTGGAGTTGTCCGCGTCGACGGGCACCATGTTGCTCTCGCGGCCGCCGGTGCCGAGCTCGGTCCAGGCGCCGTCGTACCACTTCCGCCAGGAACCGGGCGCCATCTTGGAGGCGATCGGCGCGCGGGCCACGTGGGAGTGGAACGCCTTCCAGCCACCGTTCTTGTCGACGATCCGCGAGCCGTAGAAGACGTAGAAGTACCCGGAGGCGGTGTCGACGAGGAGCCGCTGGTCGCCGTCGCCGTAGGAGTAGGTCTCGTTGGGGAACTGCGCGGTGTCGCCCCGGCTCGTGCTGTACGGCGAGGTGATGACGTGGTCCCTGATCGCCCAGGTGCGGCCCTGGTCGGTGGAGACGGCGTAGTCGATGGCGTCGTAGTGGAGCCCGTCCCCGAAGGGCTGCGGGGTGAACTCGTTGTGCACCAGCCCGTACCAGTCGCCGGTGTCGGGGTCGACCCACACGCCGGACAGGTCGCAGTAGTTCTTCTGCGCGTACCCGCTGGCGCCGCCGGCGAACGTCGCGCCGCGCCCGGTGGGGCTGTTGTTGCAGCGCGAGGTCGTGTCGTCGTTCCGGTCGGCGGGGTCGGCCGGGTTGACGGCGCCGCTGATCGCGGCGGACCGGGTGGCGGTGTCGAAGTCGGTGCCGGTGAAGAAGTCCCAGTAGCGCGGGTCGTTCTTGCCGTACAGCGCGGCGGACTGCTGGAAGTAGAAGGTGCCGTCCTTGTCGACGTACGGGACGGCGGGGGTGTCGGTGGGGTGGGTGAAGGGCGTCGGCGCCCCGACCGTGACGGTGTAGGCGGCCGAGCCGTCGGGCTCGTCGGCCGAGGCCGCGGACGGCAGCGCGGAAGCGGTGACCGTGGCCGCGAGCAGGACCGCGGCGGTCAACAGGGTGGCGAGTCTGCGGGACGGGTGAGGGAACACGGGCACTCCCTGGCTCACTCTTGCTCAACTCTGCTTCAGTTCAAGCAACTTCGAGCACGACAGTGGCAGCAAGCGTCAGCCCGGTCAAGACTGCCGACACGCTCCGCGCCTCGACTTCACTGGATAAGTCCGGCCATCACTGAATAAGCAGCCCGTAATCTGTTGACGCAGGAAATCCGAGATCCCAACCGCACGCCCGCGTGCGGATTTTTCGAAAACGTTGTGTTCAGCTCAAAGCCCTTTACTCACCGGCCCGTTGACCCCCATTTCCGGGACCTGCTTTGCTGTGGCGTGGCAGGCTGCACCGCCCCCATCCCCCTCGTAGATCCGTGACCGACGATCCGTCGGATCACGTGCCGGTGCCGCCTGTTCTCCTCCGTCCTCACCCCGCACAGCCCCGCTGCCAACAGGCAGGCGGGTGGTCGGCATGAGAGAGGCTCCCCCCACCATGGGTATTTCCCGCACGCCCCACAAGGCGGGCAGACCGACCCGCAAGGCGAGAACGACGGTCCTGTCCGGCGTCGCGGCGCTGGCCCTCGCGGCCGCCGGATTCGCCTCCACCGCCGCACAGGCCCAGCCCGAGGCGACGAACCGGCCGAGCGCGTCGGCGGCGAACCCGTTCAGCCCCCAGTACCAGCACCCGTACCGGCACGGCGCCATGCCGACCATCGCGCAGAACGCCAAGATGAAGGCCTGGGCGGACACCCACGCCGGCACCGCGGCGACCGGTCCGGAGACCCTGTCGTACGGCGGCGGCACCAACGGCGTCGGCGTCCTCGACGGCCACGCCAAGGTCTACCTGGTCTTCTACGGCAGCCAGTGGGGCAGCCAGGGCACCAACGGCAGCGGCGACGCGACCTTCTCCGGCGACCCGGACGGCGCCGCCGCCGTCGCCCAGGAGATGTTCAAGGACATCGGCACCGGCGGCGAGCTCTGGTCCGCCGACCTCACGCAGTGGTGCGACGGCCCCAACGTCGCGTCCGGCGCGGTCAGCTGCCCGTCCAACGCCAGCTTCGTCCCGTACCAGAGCGGCGGCGTCCTGTCCGGCGTCTGGTACGACAACTCGGGCGCCTCGCCGAGCGCCGCCAGCGGCAACCAGCTCGGCCAGGAGGCCGTCAACGCGGCCGGCCACTTCGGCAACACCACGGCCGCGTCCAACCGCGACGCGTACTACGTGATCCTCTCGCCGACCGGCACCAACCCGGACAACTACCAGAACCAGTACTGCGCCTGGCACGACTACACGGGTGACACCACGCTCACCGGCGGCGCGGTCAACTCGCCCTACGGCGACCTCGCGTTCTCCAACCAGCCGTACAACATGGACTCCGGCGCCGGCTGCGGGGTCGGATTCATCAACTCCGGCAGCGGCACCCTCGACGGCTGGACGATGACGCTCGGCCACGAGTGGCACGAGACGATGTCCGACCAGTTCCCGGCCGGCGGCTGGACCAACCACGTGTCCGGCAGCAGCTACAACGGCCAGGAGAACTCCGACGAGTGCGCCTGGCTCTCCCCCGGCACCACGGGCGGCGCGGCCATGATCACCATGGGCACCGGCTCCTTCGCCGAGCAGGCCAGCTGGTCCAACGACACCAATTCCTGCGCCATCTCGCACCCGATCGTCGGCGGCGGCACCGGCCAGAACACGGTGACCGTGACCAACCCGGGCAGCCAGAGCGGCACCGTCGGCACGGCGGCGAGCCTGCAGATCCACGCCACCGACTCGGCCTCCGGCCAGGCGCTCACCTACTCCGCCACCGGCCTGCCCGCCGGCCTGTCGATCAACTCCTCGACCGGCCTGATCTCCGGCACCCCGACCGCCGCCGGCACCTCGTCCGTCACCGTCACCGCCAAGGACAGCACCAACGCCTCCGGCAGCGCCTCCTTCGGCTGGACCGAGAGCACCGGCGGTGGCGGCGGCAACGCCATCACCAACGGCGGCTTCGAGACCGGCAACCTGTCCGGCTGGACCTCGGCCGGCTCCACCTCCGCCTCCGGCTCCGCGGCGCACAGCGGCGGGTACGGCGCGATGGTCGGCTCGGCCAACCCGAGCACCACCTCCTCGATCGCCCAGACGTTCACCGCCCCGGCCGGCTCCAGCAGGCTCTCCTTCTGGTACAGCAACACCTGCCCGGACACCGTGACCTACGACTGGGCCACCGCCACCCTGAAGGACAACACCACCGGCACCACCACCACGGTCCTCGCCAAGACCTGCGCCGCCACCTCCGCCTGGGTCAACAAGACCGCGGCCGTGACCCCGGGCCACAGCTACACCCTCACCCTGACGAACCGCGACGACAACTACCCGGGCGACCCGACCTACACCTACTACGACGACGTGACCGTCTCCTGACGCCCGTCTGATCCTCAGCTCGACCGACCGCACCGGGGTGGGCCACACGGCCCGCCCCGGTGCGGCGCTTTTTCCTGCGGCTTTACCGCTTCTTTCCTGCTCAGGAGGGATCCGATCGCGCCCCGGCCGCGTCCAACCGGCACCACAGCAGCCCCCCCACCAGCACGAGGGAACCCCACCGTGAACCTGAGACGACCCGCCACCCTGGCCCTGGCCGCCGCCCTCCTCGCCCTGACCGGCTGCGCCTCCACCGGGGCCTCCACCGGAGCGTCCACCGGGGCGGGCGCACCGGCCTCCCCCACCCCGAGCCCCGCGGCGGTCACGGTGGACGAACACGCCGACCGCACCACGGTCAAGGTCCCGGTCGGCTCGACCGTCACCGTCCAGCTCCACAGCACGTACTGGTCCGCCCCCGCCAGCTCGGCCGCCGACATCGCCGCCCCGAGCGGCACCCCGACGACCGCCCCGTCCCCGTCCTGCCGCCCCGGCGCCGGCTGCGGCACCGTGACGACGGCGTTCACCGCCCACGCGGCCGGCACCGTCCACCTCACCGCCACCCGCACGGTCTGCGGCGAGGCCCTCGCGTGCGGGCCGGACCAGCGCACCTACGACGTCACGGTGGAGGTCACGGGCTGAGCGACGCGGGCCCGGTCCGGGCGGCCCGGTTCCGGTTCCGGCCCCGGGCCGGACCGCCTCGGCCTTGGACAGCGCCGCCCGGGTGACCGAGGATGGAGATCTTCCACCCGAGATGCGTGATGCACCCCAACACGACGGAGACTCCATGCGTTTGACGTCGAGCGGCCGCCACCATGCCGCGTTCGAGTTCGGCGACCTGCGGGTGGTCTCGCTGCGGGACGGGTACATCGACATGCCGCCGACGCTGCTCCGCGACGAGCACGGCGGCGCGTTCGACGTGCTGCCGGGCGCCGTCCCGCTGGTCGGCGGCAATCTGCGGCTGTCGGTCAACGCCTTCTTCATCACCGACGGAACGCGGTCGGTCCTCGTCGACACCGGCGCGTCCGACGCCTGGCACGACCCCACCATGGGGCTGCTCCACGACGCGCTCGACGAAGCGGGGATCGACCGCGCGCAGATCACCGACGTGGCCATCACCCATCGGCACGTGGACCACGTGAGCGGCCTGATCGCGCCGGACGGTTCGGAGGCGTTCGCCAAGCTCGAACGCGTGTGGATCGGCGCGGGCGACGCCCCGGTGTTCACGGGACGGCTGGAGCCGCTCCGCGACCGGGTCGTCCCCGTGTCGGAGAAGGCCGTGATCAACGACTGGACGACCGCGGTCCCGGCGCCGGGTCACACGCCCGGTCACACCGTCTACGACATCACGAGCGGCACCGGCCGCCTCCTCGTCTGGGGCGACACCGTGCACGTGCCCACGCTGCAGTTCGACCGGCCGAACGTGGCCTGGGAGTACGACGGCGACCAGCCCCGGGCCCGCGCCGCGCGGGCGGATCTCCTGGAGCAACTCGCCCAGCCACGGCGGTTCGTGGCCGGCGCCCACCTCGACTCACCCGGAATCGCCCGGGTGGCCCCGGCCGGCGACGGCTACGCGCTGGAGTACCTCGCGCCGCGGATCGGCTGATCAGCCGCGCAGGTGGGCGAGGAGGCCGTCGTCCACCGGGTACGGGGGCTCCTCGGGGAGCAGTGCGTGGGCGGCCGTCAGGTCGCCGGCGCGGACGAGGCCGTGGACCTCGTGGGCGAGGGCCGTCACGTCGGTGATGCCCACGATCCACTCGTCCGCGTACCGGTGCGCGGCCTCGCCGGAGAGTCCGAGCTGCAACGCCCGGTGGGGGAGCGCCCGGAGGTGGAGGTCCCGCTCCGGATCCCACTGGACGCGGGCGGGTGCGGTCTTCAACGTGCGCTGCCAGGTGGCCCGGTCGGGGTGCAGCCCCGGCGCGTAGTGCGAGAGGCACGCGTTCCGCAGGGCCCACTCGAAGCCCTCGCGCGTGATCTCGACGGCGAGGACGGTCTCCTGGCCGGCCTTGGTGCCCCATCCGCAGCGGTACATCATCCACAGGAACGACGGCTTGATCCACGTCATGCGGTCCCGCTTCCAGGCGGGCGGGAAGCGGCCGTCACGGGCGGCGGGCAGGCCGATCTCCGGCGGATACGCCTGGTGGACGGTGATCGTCTCCGGCGTGTGGCGGGCGCGGATCTGGTGCAGTGGTACTTCCATCACGGGCCCGAGCATGCCGCCCTTCGGCCCGTTCCACCAGCGGTTTTACGGGACCCACTCGGCGGTGGGGGCCGCGAGGTCGAAGACCGCGCCCGTCTGGGCCTTCATCACGCAGTCGTTGCCGAAGGTCTTGCTGTACTCCACGTGCCGCCCGTTCCACGTGCCGTACGCCTTCGCGGTGACGGCGCTGTAGACCATCGGGCACAGGCCGTTCCGGTGGGCGATCCGGTCGATGTCGCCGTCCGCCGCCGCGAGGTCCCGGCAGGCCTGGGCGGCGTGGGGGTGGCCGGTCGCCGAGCCGTCGTCGGCGCAGTGCAGGGTGGCGCTGTCGCGGCCGATCAGCTGCTTGTCGTCGGAGCCGGCGAAGACCGCGACGTTCAGCCAGTTCGCGGTCGTGGTCCGGGCCTGCGCCGCCGTGGCCGGCGCGGCGAGGGCGAGCAGGGCGAGGGCGGCGGCGACGGCGGTGGTGCGGGGCTTGGGCATGGGAGTGCTCCCTCGGGGACGGCGACCGGCCGGACGGACAACGACTCACCCGCCCCGGGGGACACGGCCCCGGGGGCCACGGCACCTGGTCGGCGGCCGGTCAGTTCCCGGAGAGGTGTTGGCGCACGCACTCCGTGTACTGGTGGAAACTGTCGGGCTGATAGCACGCCTGCGTCCGGTTGGCGTACCAGACGAAGAAGACGGCGACGAGGCCTGACACCACGATCGCGAGGGACGACGTCACCACGGCCGTGACGGCCGCGCCCCGGCCGGTGCCGGTCCGCCGGGCCTTCCCGACCTCCGGGCACGGCCTGCCCGGACTCGCGGAGCGCGTGCGGCTGCTGCACGGCGAGATGGAGTCCGGGCCGGCCGGGCCGCAGCAGTGGAGGCTCGCCGTCCGGCTGCCGGTACGCTCGTCGTCATGATCGCTTCGGACACCAGCACGCCTGCCCTGACCAGCGCCGATGTGAACGCCCCCGCCCCCGCCGTCGCCCCCGTCGCCGTCCTGATCGCGGACGACGACGCGGTGACCCGCAGTGGTCTGCGCGTGCTCCTCTCGGCCCAGCCGGGGATCGTGGTTGTCGGGGAGGCCGCCGACGGTGTCGAAGCGGTCGAGGAGGCGCAGCGGCTGCGGCCGGACGTGGTCCTGATGGACGTGCGGATGCCGCGCCTCAACGGCATCGAGGCGACCAGGCGGCTGCTGGCCGGTCCGGAGGCAGCGCCGAAGGTCGTGGTGATCACCACCTTCGAGAACGACGGGTACGTCACCGCCGCGCTCAGTGCCGGGGCCTGCGGCTTCGTGCTCAAGCGGTTCCCGGTGCCCAAGATCGCGGAGGCGGTGCGGGTGGTCGCGGCCGGCGAGGCGATCGTCTTCCCGGCGGCCCTGCGGCAGATGGTCACCGCCCGCCCGCTGAACTCCGCCGAGGCGCTGCCCCGGGCGGCTCTGACGGACCGGGAGGAGGAGGTGCTGCGCCTCATGGCCACGGGTCTGTCCAACCCGGAGATCGCGGCGTCGTTCGGGGTGGGCCTGGAGACGGTGAAGACGCACGTCGGGAACGTGCTGACCAAGCTCGGTGCGCAGAACCGGACCCACGCGGTGGTGATCGCGTACGAATCGGGCCTGGTGGTGCCGGGATTCCCCGGCTGAGACGGCCGGATGGCGACCGGCCCGCCCCTCGCCGCCGAAGGTCTTCCAAGGCTTGATCCACGAGAGGCAACCGGACGCGCGTTCTCACCGTCAACAAGGGTGTGAAACTGACAGGCACGCCCTTCTTCGTCCTCTCGCTCGTCCTCGTCCCGCTCTCCATAGGCCTCCTGATGTACTTCTGGAACCGGGTGCGCGGGCCGCAGCCGCTCCGGTTCGGGGCGCGGTTCGGGATGGTGGTGTTCGCCCAGGTCACCGCCGTGACCCTGGTGTTCGTGATGGTGAACAACGACAACCACCTCTACGGCGGCTGGGACGACCTGCTCGGCACCGGCAACCACGTCCGGGCCGTGCCCGTGCCGCCCGCGGGGGACGCGACGGCGGCCGCGAACGCGCCCGGACAGCCCCGGGTGATCCAGCAGTTCGGGCCGGTGGACGACAAGGCCGTGCCGAAGGACGTGAAGACGACCGACCTGAAGGGCCGCGTCTCCGGCGTGGACGGCGAGGTCCTGGTCTGGACGCCGCCGCAGTACGACGACCCGGCCTACAAGGACAAGAAGTTCCCGGTCGTCGAACTGCTCGCCGGCTTCCCCGGCTCGTCGAGCGCCTGGTTCGGCAGCATGAACGTCTCCAAGCAGCTGGCGCCGCTGATGAAGTCCGGTCAGGTCGCGCCGTTCATCCTCGTCTCGCCGCGCGTCGTGCTGCTCCCCGCGCACGTAGACACCGGCTGCGCCGACGTGCCCGGCAAGGTCAACGCCGAGACCTGGCTGGCGCGTGACGTGCCGCAGATGGTCCTCGACAACTTCCGCGCCGAGCCCGGCCCGGAGAACTGGGCCGTGGCCGGCTACTCGGCGGGCGCGCACTGCGCGGCGCGGCTCGGCATCGCGCACTCGAACCGTTTCCACGCGGCCGTGAGCATGTCCGGCTACAACGACCCGATGGGCGAGAACGACTCGCTGACCGCCAAGGACGCGCACCTGCGGGAGGTCTCCAACCCGCTCTACATGCTGCAGCACGCGCAGACCCCGCCGGACGTCGCGCTGTACGTGACGGGCAAGAAGGGCGACGGCTACGAGGACGCGGTCGCGCTGCAGAAGGCCGCGAAGGCGCCGACCGTCGTCACCCCGGTCGAGGTCAACGGGCCGCACCTGACGTCCACGTGGGAGCCGATGGTGCCGTCGGTGTTCGCGTGGCTGACCCAGGCCGTCGGGAAAACGGGCTGATCACCGGCCCGGGCTCAGGGCTTGACGGCGACGGCCGCGTAGGCGGAGACCTGCGCGTCCGTCGCCCCGCCCGGGCCGGCGCCCTCCGCGCCGCCCGCGCCCGCCTCGCCCGGGCCGGCGCCGTCCTCGCAGCCCGCGCCGTCCTCGCCGTCCCCCTCGTCCTCGCCGGCGTCCGGGCGCCAGCGGTGGCTGGCGACGAGGCCCGGGTCGAGCAGCTGCCAGCCGTCGAAGAAGCCGGCGATCTCCTCCCGGGTGCGCATCCGCACCGCGGTCCCGGCGGCCTGGTAGACCTGCGCGGCGCGCTCGGTCTCGGCGGGGGCGAAGTCCGGCGTGCCGTGGCTGAGCACGAGCGCGCTGCCGGCGGGCATGGCCCGCTTGAGCCGGTCGACGATCGCGTGGGCGTCGTCCTCGCCCGGCACGAAGTGCAGCAGCGCGACCAGGCTGAGCGCCACCGGCCGGCCGAGGTCGAGGGTGTCGCGCAGTTCGGCCGAGCGCAGTATGGCCTCCGGTTCGCGGACGTCCGCCTGGACGTAGGCGGTGCGGCCCTGCGGGGTCGAGTGCAGCAGCGCCTGCGCGTGCGCGTACACGATCGGGTCGTTGTCGGCGTAGACGACGCGTGCCCGCGGATTCACTCGTTGGGCTACTTCGTGCAGGTTGGGCGAGGTCGGGATGCCGGTGCCGACGTCGAGGAACTGGTCGATGCCGCGGTCCGCGAGCAGCCGGGTCGAGCGGTGCATGAACGCCCGGTTGGCGCGGGCGGCGGTGCGGGCCCACGGGAAGACGGCCATCGCCCGCCCGGCCGCCTCGCGGTCGGGCGCGAAGTTGGTGGTGCCGCCGAGGAAGTAGTCGTACATCCGGGCCGAATGCGCCCGGTACAGCTGCAGATCCACCTCGGCACCGTCACTGCCCGTCCCCACGGCTCCCCCTTCGCCACGATGCCCGGGGCCCAAGAATAGGTGAGGAACCGTCAGTTCCGTCCGTAGTCCTACTTTTCCGTCCGCTCCGCCGGATCCGCGCGCCGCCATTGCACGACGAGCCCCCCGATGCGCTTGCATGTGTCACGGGGGCGCGCACGTTCCCCTTCGACCACACGGGAAGGTCCACGGCATGACCATCAACCGGGGCGCCCGCTTGAGACTCACCTTCGACGCCTTCTGCGGCACCCACGAGCCCGCCTGGATCGCGTTCGCCCGCACCCAGGTCGGCCCGCAGGGCGACGCGGCCGCCCTCGTGGTCCGCCGCACCCGGGAGCACCTGCACCGAAACTGGGCGCTCGCGCTGCGCCAGGAGGTCCCGGCCGCCTACGCCTGGCGCCTGCTCAAGGAGCACCTCGCCGCCTGGCTCGCCGCGCAGGGCGAACCGGCCGCCGTCCAGACGGCCGCGATGGACGCCGCGATCGGCCGCTTCTGCCACCGGGCCGGCCTGCGCCCGGAGACCCTCGCCGAACAGCTCGCACTGCTCGGCGCGGTCCTGGCC
>NZ_JBHWGD010000023.1:89672-108955 GCF_042733235.1 Kitasatospora sp. NPDC059722 | reverse complement strand
ACACGGGCCCGGCCGCTACAGGATCCTGGAACAGCGTCCGTGCCGAGCCCGCGAAAGCCGGACAGTTGGGGGGATTCCCCTATCGAACACCCTCTCAGAGCCAGCCGCGCTCGTCCGCCACCCGCAGCGCCTCCAGCCGGTTGCGGCTGGCGGTCTTGGCGATCGCGGAGGAGAAGTAGTTGCGGACCGTCCCCTCCGATAGGTACAGCTTGGCGGCTATCTCGGCCACGTCCGCGCCCGAGCGGCAGGCGTTCAGGACGTCGCGCTCGCGCGCGGTGAGCGGGGAGGCGCCCGCGGCGAGGGTCGCGGCGGCGAGCTCCGGGTCCACGACCCGCTCCCCCGCGTCGACCCGGCGGATCGCGTCGGCCAGCACCTCGGCCGGCGCGTCCTTGACGACGAAGCCGACGGCGCCGGCCTCCATCGCGCGCCGCAGGTAGCCGGCCCGACCGAACGTCGTGAGGATCACCACCCGGCAGTCCGGCACCTGCTGGGCGAGGACCGCGGCGGCGGCGAGGCCGTCCAGTCCGGGCATCTCGATGTCCAGCAGGGCCACGTCGGGCCGGTGCTCGCGGGCCGCGTCCACGACCTGGTCGCCGCGGCCGACGACGGCGACGACGGTGAAGTCGTCCTCCAGGTCGAGCAGCGTGCGCAGGGCGGTACGGACCAGCTCCTGGTCCTCCGCGAGCAGGAGACGGATCGTCATGGGCTTCCTTCCCGGACTTCCCGGCCTTCCCGGGCTTGCCGACCTTCCCGGACTGGCCGGCCTTCCCGGACGGGTGCGTGCGGCCGGCCGGGGAGCGCGGGGACGGTGACCCGCAGCCGCCACCCGCGCGGGCCCAGCGGGCCGGCCTCGACGTTACCGTCCGCCGCCGCGACCCGTTCGCGCAGGCCCGCGAGCCCCTTGCCGTCGCCGACGGCGGAGTCCTTGCCCGGCCCGTCGTCGCGGATCTCCACCGAGGTGCCGGTGAGCAGCACCGTGCAGCGGGCCGCGCGGGCGTGCCGGACGACGTTGGTCAGGCCCTCCCGGACGACCCAGCCGAACAGCTCCCGGTGCGCGGGGGCCACCGCGTCGGTGGCGCCCGGCAGGTCGGCGACCACTCCGGCGGCCCGCAACAGCTCGCGGCCGCGCGCGAGTTCGGCGGCCAGCGTCACCTCGCGGTAGCCGGAGACGGCCGCCCGCACGTCGGCGAGCGCCTGCCGGGAGAGGTCCTCCACGGCGGCCATCTCCTCGACCGCGAGGGCGAGGTCCTTGGCGGCGAGCCGCTGCGCCAGCCGGGACTTGACGGTGATCGCGGTGAGCGAGTGCCCGAGCAGGTCGTGCAGGTCCCGGGCGATCCGGTTGCGCTCGGCCTCCGAGGCCAGGCGCGCCACCTCGGCCCGGGCGGCGACCAGTTCCTGGTTGGTGGTGGCGATCTCGGAGAACCCGCGCACGGTCAGCGAGCTGAAGAGCAGGGCCAGCGCCTGGAACCAGCCGGGCCCGCTGTGCCAGGGGCGCACCGCCCACGGCAGGACGAGGGCGCCCACCGTGCCGGCCACCACGGCCGCGGTGGCCCGGGCGGGGAACAGCACGGCGACGAACGAGACCACGCCGGTGCCCAGGAAGAAGGCGTCGGCGTGGGCGAAGGGCAGGGCCGCCGCGAACAGCGCCGCCTGCCCGGCCGTCAGGAGCTCGGCCTGCCGCCGCCGGCCCCGGGCGAACGCGATGCCGCCGGCCGCGTAGCAGACCGTGAAGGCCGCGACGACCGCGTACCCGGCGACGGCCCGCGCCCCGGCGACGGTGTGGGACACGCCCAGGGCGGTGAGGGCCGGGTAGACGAGCATCCCGGTGGCCAGCATGACGCGCCGCCAGCCGTACGCCCACGGGTGCGATCCCGGGTCGGGGCCTTCGTCGGTCACGGGTGTTCCTTCCGTCGGTCGGGGTCCGGCTCGCGGGCCGGGGCTCGGTCCGCCGGGTCGGAGCTCAGCTCTGCGGGGCGGCCGCCGTGAAGAGCGTACGCAGGTGGCGTCCGTTGAGGATCACGGCCACCCCCAGCAGCAGGGCGCCGCACAGCGCCTGCTCGGCCTTCATCCAGAACGGGAAGGTACCCGGCAGGGCGATGATCACGACGATCGCGACGAGCATCGCGGTCGAGATGATCCGCAGCCGGCGGAACGCCCCGGTGGAGCCCCCGGCCGCCTTGACGGCCAGGACGAGCGTGATCACCGAGCTGGCCGCGACGGCGCTGCCGCGGATCCAGACGGCGACGTTGACGAGGTCGGGGTGGCCGGCGAGCGCGACGATCGCGGCCATCGTGACGAGGCTGATCCCCAGGTAGGCGCCCAGGAGGCGGCGGATGGTGCGGAAGGCCCGGAGGGTCTCGGGGTGGTTCAGATCGGTCGAGGTCATGGCATTCATGCTGGCCGGGGGCACCCCGCGCGGGGCAGTGTGCTCGCACACGGATGGGCCGTGACAAATGTCAGCACCCCCCCGGGCCGGCATCGGCCGGCTCGGCCCGCCCCCGGCCCGGCACCGCCCGGTTCGGCTCACCCCCAGCCCGGCACCGGCGGCTGCGGCCACGGCGGCGGGACCGGCAGCCCCGCGTCCGGCGCCGGGCCGCGGCCCGCGAGCCAGGCGAGCAGCGCGTGGCCGGGGCCGGCCGCGGTCGGGCCGGCCGCGGTCGGGCCAGCCGGGGCGACGGTCCAGGAGCGGCCGAGGTCGACGGCCTCGAACCGGCCGACCGGGAATCCTCGTTCGGCGAGTGCGGCGGCGGTCTCCGCCAGGGCCGCCGCGACGAAACCGGCCGGCCACGCGGCCGGAGTGTGACCGAGGGCCAGGTCGGTGTGGTGGACCTCCAGTTCGCGCCGCGCGCGGTGGAGGGTGTACCAGGCCGGGTGCTTCCAGCCCGCGAGGGCCGAGACGAGGACGGACCAGCGCTCGGCGGGCATCGCCGACACCTCGTCGAGCAGCCGGTCGAGGCTCGCGCGCAGGTCGGCGGCGAGGGCGGGGACGTCCCGCCGGGCGCCCTCGTGCAGCAGGCGCTCCAGGGTGGCGCCGTCCGCCCTGGGGCCGGGCTCGACTCCGGTGCGGGCCAGGACGAGCAGCCAGGTGTAGACGTCGGCGCTGCGGGCGACGTGGGTGACGACGTGCGCCCGGCTCCAGCCGGGCAGCGCCGAGGGCCCGCGCGCCTCCGCCTCGGTCAGGGCCGAGACGGAGGCGGCGAACCGGGCGGCGGACGCGCGGACGGCGTCGGGGAGTGCGGTGCGGTCTTCCACGGTGGTGCCCGACTTCCTTGCTCTGTACGGTCGTTCCGGGTGCAGCTTTGCTACTGGGCGGCTAACTTCCCTGTTCCGCCAGGGTCTTGATGCCGTCGAGGGTGGCCGTCATGCCGGTGCGCAGTTCACCGAGGCGGACCTCGATGATCTGCTCCTCGCGGTCCGGCCAGCGGTCGATGGCGGCCGTCACGCCGTTGCGGCCGGGGCCGATCAGCACCGAGTGGCGCAGCCGGGTGCCGCCGTCCTCCGGTGTGAGCTCGTAGCGCCAGGAGGCGAGGGAGGCCGCCGGGTCCACCGAGGGGCGGCCGAACCGGCCGTCCGCGTCGGTGACGATCCATGCGAACACCTCCCGGTCGGTCAGCTCGGTCACGTGGGAGACCGTCCGCCAGTTGCCCAGCCGCTCGTTCTCGTTGTGCCCCTCGAAGCGGGCCCCGACCGCGGGCCCGTCCGCGCCGTCGAGCCAGGCGACGCCCCGGAGTTCGGGGCTGAGCCGGGCGGGCAGGGCGATGTCGGTGATCAGCGACCAGACCTCCTCGACCGTGGCCTTGATGTGCACCTCGCAGTACGTCCGCGGTCCGTCCGCGTATCGCATGGCGCTTCCCCTCCGTCGCCGGGACCTTCACGGTTCCCGGGTGGTGACCGTCCGTGATGTTAGCGAGTTGTCATGGACCTCGACAGGTGCCGGACGAATCCCCGGCGATCTCCTCGGCCCGCTCACCGGACCCTCGACGTTCGGCCGCCCCGCCCGACGGACAATCCGTTCGCAGACCGTCGGTTCCCGGTCACCACGGCGCGGGCCAGCCGGACCAGGTCCGGGATGGCCGGGTGTGCCGGGACGCCCCGGCGCCAGGCCAGGAACAGCGGGACGGGCGGGGCGTCGGCGAGCGGGCGGTAGGCGATCGCGGGGTGCTTGTGCAGCCGGGGCGTCGCGGCCGTCGAGATGCCGACGGCCCGGCCGGCCGCGATGGCGGTCAGCCACTCGTCGGTGTTGGCGACCTCGATCGTCGCCGTGGGGCGGTGGCCGGCCGGCCACAGGTCGAGGGTCGTGGTGCCGGCGACCGTGTTGAGGGCGACCGGCCACGCCGCGAGGTCCGCGAGGGTGAGGACCTCGCGGTCGGCGAGGTCGCTCGCGGCGGGCACCACCGCCACCCGCTCCTCGTCCAGCAGCAGCTCGGTGACGAGACCAGGCGCCGTGACCTCGCCGCGCAGCAGGGCGATGTCGACCCGGCCCTGGGTGAGGCCGGCCGTGCGGTCGTCGATGCGGCGCAGTTCGAGCGGCACGTCGGGGTGCTCGTCGTCCCAGCGGCGCAGCAGCGGGATGGTGTGGTCGCCGAGGGCGGCCCAGGGGTGGCCGAGGCGCAGCGGCGGGGAGGCGAGCGTGCGGGGGTCGAGGGCGCTGTCCACGGCGGCGAGCGCGGCGGCGGCGCGGTCGCGGAAGGTGCGGCCGGCGGCGGTGAGCTCCAGGTGGTGGGTGGAGCGGTCGATCAGGCGGACGCCGAGGTGGTCCTCCAGCTGGCGCAGGGTCCGGGAGAGCGCGGGCTGGCCGGTGTGGAGGCGGGTGGCGGCGCGGGTGATCGTGCCCTCCTCGACGATGGCGAGGAAGGCCCGCAGGTGGCGCAGCTCGATGGTCATGCTTCGGAAGCATAACGGCTTGCCATTCGGCATTTCCCGGGGCACGAACGAATCCCTACCGTGGGGGCATGACGAACACGATGTCCGGGATGTCCCGGACGGCGGCGGCCGCCGCGCCCCGCGCGGCGTCCCATCCGGCGCCCCACCCGGCGGGACGGCCCGTCGCGCCGTCCCGGAGCGGCCTCGGCGGGATCGGGCTGGTGCTGGGCGGCACGCTGTCGGTGCAGTTCGGCTCGGCCGTCGCCGCCCTGCTGTTCCCGCGCGTCGGGCCGTTCGGGACGGTCGCTCTGCGGGTGACGATCGCGGCCGTGCTGCTGCTGGCCGTCTGCCGGCCCCGGCTGCGCGGCCACAGCCGCGGGGACTGGGCCGTCGCCGGGGCCTTCGGGGTGGCGCTCGGCGGCATGAACATCCTCTTCTACCAGGCGATCGACCGGATCCCGCTGGGCCCCGCCGTGACGCTGGAGGTGCTCGGCCCGCTCGTGCTGTCGGTGGTCGCCGCCCGCCGGGCGGTGAGCCTGGTGTGGGCGGCGCTCGCGCTCGCGGGCGTCTTCCTGCTCGGCCGGGACGGCTTCGAGCGGCTCGACCTGACGGGCGCCGGGTTCGCGCTCGCCGCCGGCGCCCTGTGGGCGGCGTACATCGTCCTCAACTCCCGCTCCGGGGCCCGCTTCCCGCGCCTGGACGGGCTCGTGGTGGCGATGGCCGTGGCGGCGCTGATGAGCCTGCCGCTGGGGATCGCCGCCGCGGGCACCGCCCTGCTCGACCCCGCGGTGCTGGCGCTCGGGCTGGCCGTCGCACTGCTCTCCTCCGGCCTGCCGTACGCCCTGGAGGTGCTCGCCCTGCGGCGCCTGCCGGCGGCGACCTTCGCGGTGCTGATGAGCCTCGCCCCGGCGGTCGGCGCCCTGGCCGGCTTCCTGGTGCTGGGGCAGACCCTGTCGGCGTCGCAGTGCGCGGCGGTCGCCCTGGTGATGGCCGCGAGCGCGGGCGCCGTCCGCACCGGACCTCGGCCGAGACCATGAGACACCGACACCATCCGACGATCGAGCCAACACTGGCAACTGAGAGCAGGACCAAGATCCCAAGATGGTGGCCCGGACCACTCGGCGGTCCGGGCCATCTCTCGCCCTCGGGAAGAGTCCGAGGACACGAGATACCAACTCATCCCCTCACACGCCTTCCAGGCGTTCGCCCGCCCGTCCGGGACGGCCAAAGGGGTCCTGTCGTGGGAGCAGTGGCTGCCTCAGTCGACGCCTACCTCCATGTCATGCCGGCATCCGCTGCCAACAGCCCTACCCGAGCGGCTGTTCTGGTTCGCGGGGCACCTCGGTCGAGCCCGTTACCACCATTAGCAGCACGTCCTGGGCCCACTCCACCCAGCGAAGTTCACCATCAACGCGCTTGGTGATGGTGGTCGGCCTGAACGTTTCGCGCTCAGGGTCGTCGGTGTCGCCCGCCCGGACCCAGCACAGCCTAACCATCCCGTCCATCAGGGATTCGAGCCAGCCCCGTTGGGGCTCCGGTGTTGCTGCGACTCCCCGATTGAAGACCGCAAAGAACCGACTCGTGAACTGGGCGACAGTCGGTTGCACCGCATTTACTGCTGCAATCTCGGCCGGTCCATCACCCCAACGCCCTGCATCGGCCATTTCCTGGTACGTGGCTCGGAGTTCTTCGAGCTGCTCATGAAAGTTGAGAGCGGCCTTCTGCGCCACTGCCTGTCTACTGTGCTCCCAAAGAGCGTAATCCAGCTGCTGCACCGAGCTTTCTGACCGAACCTCATAGACCTGCTTCTCAAGTTCGGAAATGTGCTGCAGGTCTGCCCGACGCTTTTCACGAAGAGCATGGAGCTCCGTCTCGACCTGGACCAGGTGCTCTCGTTCTCCTTCCAACGCCTGACGAAGCTCGCGAGTCTGCTCGCGTGCTTCATCAAGTTCAGCAGACAACGTAGGCTCCGGGATCGGCCATTGATCCCGGGCCGCGTAAATCAGCGAGCGTGTTCTAGCCACGTCCTCGGGCCGAGGGCTTGTACCCTCGCATTGCGCAACGACCTGATGCAGCGCAAAGGCCAGCTCTGGGCGCGGAAGTTCGCGACCGTTCAGGAACTTGGACAGCCGTGTCCGGTCCACGCGCAGGCCGCCCATGCCCAGCCTGTCCGCAAGCTTCGCAGACGAGAGACCGGTCCGGCTTCGGAGACACCGCAGATGGTCGGCCAACTCCCGTCTGGAAGGTGTCAGCTGGTGCCCGAGTGGGATCAGCCCACGCTGCGACTCTGCTGGCTGACGCTCCATTCCAACCTCACCATTCTGGTTGCTGTTACCCGCAAGGTGCGATCCACCAGCGCAAGGTGGCGTTGCCAACTGGCGCAACCAGCACCTTACTTGCTGTGATCGGACCATATCGAAACAGGAACCACTCGGAGACTTGCATGCCTCGATCGCACACCGCACGCCCGTTCGTCGACATCCGCATCGGCGGCCTCAGACTGACTGCTCAACGCTGCTCGACCCGTTTGATCGTCACCCTGTGCTCACTCACCGGAGCCCTCACGGGTTTCCTCGCGCTGCACCGGTAACCGAAACCGATCCGTGGCGGTGATTCGGTCGCAGCGAAGTGCAAGGGCCAGTCGAGCCGGAAACGGTGGCGGCCCAGATTGCGCGATGCTATCCGGGCCTTCGCAGGACACGAGATTCGAACGCGGGCGGGGTCAAGGCCCACGATTCCTGCGACCCCGCCTCGCTCTCCTGCCACGTCGCCCAGATCAACTACGAACTTGGCGGCCGCGAAAGAGCGATTCGCGCGCTCCAGTACTCCGAGACGGCCCGCCCGGCCGTCTACCACCGGGCCCGCATCCGCCACCGCGCCATGCTCGCCTAACGGCAGCTCGAAGGCGGCCGGCTGGAGGAAGCCGCCCAGAGCTGGAACCTCGCCCTGGACGACTTCCCCCACGTCCAGTCCGGCCGCGCCGACGACCGCTTCCGTACCCCGCTCTCCACGACCCAGCACACCCCCGCAACCCCACGCCCGCAAACTCCTTCACGGCGGCCGGCCAATCGCCCCTCGCACAGCCTGAGCCACGCCCTTCGGTGATCAGCGTCGGCGGCCGGGGGCACCAGCGGTCCCGGCGCCGGCCTGCATTCTCCCGAACGCCGTTGCCGGAGTTCGCAGCTGTACTGACCACGCGGGCCGGAGAGGGTGGTGAGCGGCCCCCGATCCCTGCTATACGAGTGTGAACGAGACCAGGACCGTGACCGGTGCACTGATGTCCCTGCAACTGCACGGACAGCTGGATGGCCAAAGGTGCTGCGCCGATCAGCCTTTGCCGAGGGAGCGGAGCATGTGTCAGTCCCGCACACGATGATGGTGGCCGGGTCGAAGAACCCTCCGATCGCACGGAGAGGAGCTTAGGTGAAGCGGTGGTTGCTGCTGACGCAGGAGAGGGGATCGGCGTCCAGCTCGACTCCCCGGATTGAGGAGTGGGAGAACGGGCACTTCGCGGTCGCGGACGCGTCTGCCCATGTGGGTGACTCTGTCCTGCTGTGGCGCCGCGGACGTGGCGGCGGGGCCGTCGCGCTCGGGCGGATCGTCGAGACGGCCGTCATCGGATCGCCTGTGTCTCTCCGGTCGATGATTCTGGGCCAGCAGGACGGTGAGGAAGCCGCACCTCGTCCGGCTCGGTGCAGGGTACGCGTGGACTTCGACAGGCCGTTTCCGGCCTCACCGCTCTCGGCTGACCTGTGGGGTGTTCCCAAGCTGGGGCAGATCGTCCGGGTAGCGGGGCGTGACCTGACGGCAATCTCCTTGACGGACGCACAATGGGAGGCGCTGACTCGATGGATCGAGCGTCCGCAGCCGCCAGCCGACTGGCTTTCGGCGTGGAACATTACCCCAGGGGCTGTGGTCAGCCGTACACAACTGCACGATGTTTACGGCGGGAACTCGCGGGTCGCAGCCGGCCCCAGCGCGAAGACACGGAATGTATTTCTCTTCCTGAACCAAGCATCCGCCGTTGCGGAGTTGACTCCACGTCTGAGCGGCGATGTGCTGCTCGCGGCCGGGCAGGTTCAACTCGGTGATCATCTCTCCATGGAGAATCTCGGGGTGCTAAGCCATCTCCGGCGCGGACTGCCGTTGCGCGTCTTCGAGGTGCGACGTGGCGAGTGCTTCTACTTCGGCGAGTTCGCCATCATCGAGGACCTTCCAGTTGCCCGGTGGATTGAGACCGGCGAGCCAAAAGTCAGCAACTTTGGAAGCATGGAATTCGTCCAGGTGCGGCAGGTGCCAGTTTTGCGACTGCGTCAGCTGAACGGCGTCCGACCGTTCGCCGACGGACCGGATCCCTTTGACGGGGCTCCCCGGATCACTCTGAGCCTTCGGTTGGCTAGCACCGACGATAGGTGCGATGCGGCTCCCGGACACAGGGGCTATGAGCCGCCAGTAGAGGGAGCCGCCTCAGAGGCAGGCTGCGGATCGGGCGGCTCTACGGGAGCAGACACCATCAGGAGGCTGCTGAGCCTGCTGGAGCACGATCCTGAGGCCGCTCAGGCGATCGGTGAGATCGACGAGGCCCAGGCGTTTGCAACTCTTGTGCAGCATGCGAGGAGACGGACCGATCTCGCTGCGTTGCGGGCCGTGGCAGAGAACCCGGACAGCACGGAGAGTGATCTCCAGAAGTGTCTGCAGCGAATGACTTGGGTCTTCGGCGGGGACTTCCTCTCCGGCTCCGCTCGACGGGACCTGACCGCACAGGATCAGCTCGACCTATCTCTGATCCGGCCAGATGGGTCTCTGCACGGTGTAGAGATCAAGAAAGCCAAGATCAGTAGCCTCATCAAGAGGCACCGCAACCACCTCACTGTAGGCGCCGACATCAATGATGCGATGGGGCAGGCGCTGAACTACCTGCGCAGCCTCGACGAGCATCGGCATCAGATCTTGGCCGACTTCAGCATCGACTGCCGCCGTGCCACGATGACCATCGTTATCGGGCATACGTCGTTCGTTGCAGGAAGGATCACTGCAGCGGAGGTCGCCGAGACGATCAGGACTTACAACAGCAACATGACCCGGATCACGGTCGTCACCTATGACCAGCTCATCGACGCTGCGCAGCGCACTCTCGACCTGACGGAGCCGCCTACTTCTGAGCGGTAGGACTTGCAGTGAACTCGAACTAGGCCGGCGCCTTTCGAACGGTTCCGCCCAACGGTTTGCCGTCGGCTTGAGGTTGCGCCGGGCGCTATCTCGCTTCAAAGGCTGCGCACGCTTAAGCAAACAGGCGGCGAAAACGTCATAGGGCCCGATCAAGGTTTCGGTCGGGCCCTACGTCTGCCGAGGCGAGGATAGGAGATTCGAAGTCGGGAGTGGGTACCCGCAGCATGCATTCCAACCTACGGGTGCCAGGGTCTCACCCCAGCTCGGCGACCAGGCGGGTGGCGAGCGGGACGGGGACGGCGTGGCGGGCGGCGGCGCGGAGGAGGGCTCCGCCGATGGCGTCGAGCTCCAGGGGGCGGCCAGCCTCGGCGTCGCGTTGCATGGAGGACTTCGCGGTGGGCGGGAACGCGTCGTAGAGCGCCAGCGACTTCGCCGGATCCGCCGGGGCCCCGCACGCGCGGGCGACGGCGGCGGCCTCCGCCACGAGGGCCTCCAGCTCGGCGCGGTGATCGGTGCGGACGCTCCCGATCGGGCTCCCGTACCGGGTGGTGAGCAGCGCGAACGGCGCGAGGAACGCGAACTTGGCCCACAGCACGGCCGGTTCGTCCTCGCTCACCCGGGTGCGCACGCCCGCGCCGTCGAGCAGCCGCGCCACCGCGTCGAGCCGGTCGGCCGGACCGGCGAGGTCGATCTCGGTGAACGGGCTGCCGTGCTCGACCACGCCCGGCGCCACCCGGGCCGACTCGACCCGGACGACGGCCCCGACGACCCGCTCCGCCCCGAACCGCGCGCGCAGCCGCGCCGGATGCTCGATGCCGTTGAGCAGCGGCACCACCAGTCCGTCGGCGACGAGGGCGGGCGGCACCCGCTCCAGCGCCTCCGCCAGGTGGGTGTGCTTGACGGTCACCAGGCACAGGTCGACGGACTCGCGCAGCGCGGTGTCCGCCTCCACGGGTGCGGTGAACTCGCCGAACTGGGCGCTGCGCACCCGGATCCCGTCCCGGCGCAGCACCTCGGCGGTCGCCTCCCCGGCGAGGCAGATCACCCGGTGCCCGGCCCGCGCGAGCAGCGCGGCGAGCAGCCCGCCGACCCCGCCGGGGCCGAGCACGGCGACCGTCCGGCGGGGGCCGTCGGGACCGGAGGGAGCGGCGGTCGCGGGAGCCGGGGCGGGGGTGCGCGCGGTGGCGGCCGCTGCGCCGGGGCCGGGCGCGGCTTCGGGGCCGAGGACGGTCCGGCAGTCCGCCCACGCGGCCGGACTCAGGAGCGGCCGCAGCCGGGTGAACAGGGCGAGCAGGTCCGCGCCCCACCGCTCGCGGAAGGCCGGGTCGGTCCGGGCGAGGTCGAGCTCGTTGGCGGCGGTCAGCTCGGCGAAGTCGCGCAGCTCGGACGGGTCCGGGGTGAGCGCGCGGCCGGTGAAGCGGTCGTGGAAGGCGGCGTCCGGGCCGGGCAGTCCGGGGTAGGTGGCGCGGCGGTCGCAGCTCGCGTACCGGTGGACGATCCGCTCGGCCCCGGGGCCGATCACGGCGGCCAGGTCGGAGCGGCGGTCGAGCGGCAGGAGGGCGGTGGGGAAGCCGTCCGTCCCGTAGGCGGCGTGGCAGAGCCCGGCGAGCTGGAGGTCCGGGCGGGCGCCCCAGTCGGCGAGCCGGAGGCGGACGCGTTCCAGGTGGGCGAGCAGGGTGCCGCCTGGGTGCGGTACTTCGGCCGCGCCGAGCGAGCGCAGGAAGGAGACGGCATGGTCGATCGTCAACTCGGTGTTCCTCTCGGGGGATTGTGGGTCGGCACCCGCCGTGCCCCGCCTTGCGTCCGGAACGCGCGAGGACAGCGGGCGGGTTGCCGCCCTGGGCCCTGCAGCGATGATCGAGCCGCGCGGACATCCAAGTCAATCCACGGATTCACTGGGGAACCCCCAAGGGAAAGCTTGGGTCCGCAACGACGTACGGTGGCCGCCGTGACCCTCGACGATCTCCGCGTCTTCGCCGCGGTGTGCCGGGCCGGCTCGCTCAGCGCCGTCGCCCGCCGGCTGTCCTGCACGCAGTCCGCCGTCAGCCAGCACGTGAAGCGGCTCGAACGGGAGCTGGGCGTCGTCCTGCTCGAACGCCACCCGCGCGGCGTCGTGCCGACGAAGGCCGGGCAGCTGCTGCGCGCGGCGGCCGTCGACAGCCTCGGCGGCATCGAGCACGCGTTGCGCGGCATCGACGAACTCGCCCGCGGGGAGGGCGGATCGGTGCGGATCACGACCGGCGCCACCAGCATCCGGCACTTCATGTCCGCGGCCGTCGTCGACTTCCGCCGCCGCTTCCCGGGGGTGAGCCTGGAGTTCCAGACGGAGGTGTCCAGCCGCAGCTGCTTCGAGGCGCTCGCCGCGGGCCGCGTCGACCTCGCCTGGATCTCGCTCGGTGCGCCCGCGCGCGGGATCGAGCAGCGGCCGGTCGTCGAAATGCCCTGGGTGCTCGCCGTCGCCGCCGGGGACCCGCTCGCCGGCCGCACCCACGTCGACCCGGTCGACCTCCAGGACGCCCGCCTCATCGGGCTGCCGCAGAACTCCGTCTCGCGTTCCCAGCTCGACTCCTGGCTCGCCGGATCGGGCATCCGGCCGGTCTTCGACACCAGCGTCGCGGACTGGGACACCGCGATCCTGCTGGCCGAGCTCGGCCTCGGCCAGGCCGTCGTGCCCGCCCTCCCCGAGTGGCAGGGCCCGGGCCACCCCGGCCTGCGGCTGATCCCGCTGCCGGCCCTCCCCGCGCTCACCGCCGGCTGGGCCGTCCGCCGCTGGGACACCCTCTCGCCGCCGGCCCGCGCCTTCGCGGACACCGTCGCCGAGCACTGCGGGACGTGAGCGCGCGCCGCGCGGGCCGGGCGGACCGGCGGACCGGGCAGACCCGGCGGCGGTCTGCCGCGGATACCCGTCCGGGCGGCAAGCGGATCTGCTAGAAGTGGGAACGATCCGCCCGAGGGCGGGCGCCCGGGAGAGGTGATGCAGATGTGGCCCAGGGTCAACGGCATGCGGTCGATGGAGCTCGGCACTCCGGACGGGATGCGGGCGGAGCTGAACTCCCTGGCGCTGGCCGGGCACAAGACCGCCACCACCGGCCTGCTGGACGACTACGCCAAGGAAACCGAGGGCCTGGAGTACCCCGGCGAACGCCTGGCGCTGGTGGACGACCAGGGACGGTTCGTCGCCGCCATCGAGATCACGGGCGTGGAGGTGAAGCCCTTCGGCGAGGTGACCTGGGGACACGCGCAGGCCGAGGGAGAGGGCTTCACCTCACTGGAGGAGTGGCGCGCCGGGCACCGGCGGTACTGGGACCGCCTCGGCACCGCGGTGGAGGACCGCACTCCCGTCGTCTGCCTGGCCTTCCGCCTCGTCGCCGAGGACTGATCCGCCCCGGGCGCGGGGCCCCGGACCGGCAGCTGCGCTCAGGCGAAGGAGGCCAGCGCCCACACCGCCAACGTCCACGTCGGCAACGCCCCACACCGCCAACACGCCGCCACCGCCCCACGCCGCCACCGCCCTACGGCAGGAACGCCCCCACCGCCGCCCGCGTCAGCGTCCGGAAGCGCTGCTCGCCGAGGGCACCCGGGAAGTGGCCGCCGCGTTCCAGGCTGATCACGCCGTGCGCGGCCGCCCACAGCGTGTCCGTCACCTCGTCCACGTCCGCGTCCGCCCGCAGCACGCCCGCCTCGACGCACGCCCGCGCCGCCTCCCGCAGCACGTCGAGGCTCGTCGCGGCGGCCGTCCTGCACTCGTCGTCCGGGACGAAGCCGGGCACGCCCTCGCCGTGCATGACGCCGTAGAAGTTGGGCTCCTCCAGCGCGTTGGCCCGGTAGGCGCGGCCGAGGGCGGCCAGGTGCGCGGCCGGGTCGTCGCCGCGGGGCACCGCGTCCAGGCGGCGGCGCAGCCGGGCGAAGCCCTCCAGGTAGAGCTCCCGCGTGATGCCGTCCTTGGCCCCGAAGTGCCGGTACAGGACGGTGGTCGAGCAGTCCGCGGCGGCGGCGACGCGGCGCATGCTCAGCGCGGCCGGGCCCTCGGCGGCGAGCAGGCCGGCGGCGATGTCCAGCAGGGCGGTGCGCAGCGCGGCCTCGCCCAGGGCCTGGGCCCGGGCGAAGGCGCCGGTGGGTGATTTGGCGGGCATGCGGACGATTCTCCCGTACGCCCTAACCGCGCTCCGGCAGCGGGCGGTAGATCGGCACGCCCGCCTCCTCCAGCGCGGCCCGGCGGGCGAAGTACTCGTCGCCCATCGGGTCGACGCCGAGCAGCGGCATCGCGCTGCGCCACGTGGTGACGTCCTCCGGGGCGAGGTCGGCGGCCGTCGCGAAGTGCCGTTCGGCGGCGCCCGGGTGGCCGTGGCGCAGCAGCCACAGGGCGAGTGCGGCCTCGGTGCGGGCGCGCTGGCGCGCGGGGGTGCCCGGCTCGGTCAGTGCGGCGACGGCGGCGGGGTCGACGCCCGGGTCGCCGGTGGCCGCCCAGCGGCGCAGCGCGTCGAGCGTCAGGCCGGAGTCGAGGCCGCTCATCGAGCGGAAGAGGTCGGTCGCGAACTGGGTGTCGTTGGGCCGGACGATGCGGCCGTCCTCGTCGATCCAGACCGCGGTGGGGACGTTGAGCAGCTGGTAGAGGTCGGCGACCCGGCCGTCGACGTCGATCAGCGCCGGGTGGGTCGGCGCGGCCTCGGCGATCCAGGGCGCGGCGTCCTCGGTCCTGCGGTCGACGGCGACGCTCAGCACGGAGAAGCCGTCGGCGGCGAGTTCGGCGTGCAGGCGCTCCCACGTGGGCAGGTCGTAGCGGCAGCCGCACCAGGAGGCCCAGAAGACCAGCGCGACCTTGCGCCCGCGCAGGTCGCTCAGCGCGTGCCGGGTGCCGTGGACGTCCGGGAGCGAGAAGTCGGGCGCCTCGCCGGCGGCCAGGGCGGCGGAGCGGTCGGCGGCGGAGGCGCCGAGGGCGAGGACGCCGGCGGCGGGCTCGGCGGCCACCGGGCGGCCGAGCAGGGCGGCGAAGGCGGTGAGGTCGAGGCGGCCGGCGTCCTCGAACCGGGCGACGGCCGCCGCCGGGACGCAGACGTCGCCGCGGCACCAGCCCTGCGGTTTGCGGGTGAAGCCCAGCGCGCGTTCGACGTCCGCGTGGGCGAGCCAGACGTGCGGGTCCGCGCCGTCCGGCGCGGGGCGCAGGTCGGCCGCGACGCGGGTCTCGGTGTGGTCGTCCAGGATCGTCAGCTCGACGGTGCCGCTCATCGCACGCCTCCTCGATCGAAATAACGCCGTTACTTGAGAATAACGGCGTTATTTCGGGGACCGCAACCCCTCAGCGGTCCAGGAAACGCTTCAGCCCGTCCCGGACCCCGTCGGTCGGCACCGTCGCGGCGAACCAGGCCGCCTCGACGGCCAGTCCCTCGTCGATCGGCAGGTTGATCCCGCGCGTGACGGCCCGCAGGCAGGCGGCGACCGCCGTCGGCGCGTGCCGGACGATCCGGTCGACCAGGTGCCGGGCCGCGTCCATCAACTCCTCCGCCGGCACGACCGCGTTCACGATCCCCAGCTCGGCCGCCCGCGCCGCCGGGACCGGGTCCCCGGTGAGGATCATCTCCAGGGCGCGCTTGCGCCCGACGTGCCGCGGCAGCCGCTGCGAGCCGCCGAAGGGCGGCGGGAAGCCCAGCGTGATCTCCGGCTTGGCGAAGGTCGCGTGCCCGGCCGCGATCGCCAGCGGCGCCGCCTCCGTGATCTCGCAGCCCCCGCCGTACGCCAGCCCGTTGACGGCCACGACGATCGGCTTCGGGAACTCCTCGATCCGCCGGGTCAGCGCGTGCCCGCGCCGCACGACCTCGCGCAGCGCCCGTTCCGTCCCGCCGGCGATGCTGCCGGCCAGCGACGGGATGTCGGCGCCCGCGCTGAAGGCGCGCGTCCCGGCGCCGGTGAGGATCACGGCCCGGACGGTGTCGTCGGCGTCGATCCGCGCGAGTTCGTCGAGCAGCGCGTCGATCGTCGGGTAGTCGAGGGCGTTGAGCTTGGCCTCGCGGTCGATGGTGAGGGTCACGACGTGCGCGTCACGGGCCACCCGGACGGTGCGGACGGTCATTGCGGCTGCTCCCTTGCGCCTGGCTGCGGTCGGGACCGAGGCTAGGGAGCGCCGTGCAGGACAATCCACTCATTGTCCTGGATACACCTGGGTACCCACGGGAGGCACAGGCCCATGCGACCGCCCGCCTACAAGGCCGTCGTCGACGAGTACGCCGCCGCGATCCGCTCCGGCGCGCTCCCGCCCGGCACCCGCCTGCCCACCCACCGGGAACTCGCCCGCGAGCGCCGCGTCGCCCTCGCCACCGCGACCCGCGTCTACGCCGAACTCGCCGCCGCCGGGCTGGTGGTGGGCGAACAGGGCCGCGGCACGTTCGTCCGGGTCCGCAGCGGCTACGACGGCGTCGAACCCTCGCGCACGCTCCCGGTGCCGCGCCTCGCCGACCTCTCGTTCAACCAGCCGCTCGCCCCCGGCCAGGGCGACGACCTCCGCCACGCGCTGCGCGCCCTCGCCGCCTCCGGCGACGCCGAGGCCCTGCTGCGCCAGGACCCGCCTGGCGGGCACCGGCACGACCGGGCGGTCGTCGCCACCTACCTGCTGGGGCGCGGTGTCGACACCACCCCCGAGAACGTGCTTCTGACCAGTGGCGCCCAGCAGGCGCTGGACTGTGTACTGCGCGCGCTCACCCGGCCCGGCGACGTCCTGGCCGTCGACGCGCTCGGCTACCCGGGCATCAAGCTGCTCGCCGCCGCCCACGGCCTCGACCTCGCACCCGTCCCGGTCACCCCGGCCGGCCCGGACCTCGACGCGCTCGACCGCCTGTGCCGGGCCCGCCGGGTCCGCGCGGTCTACACGATCCCCACCGTCCACAACCCGCTCGGCTGGGTGCTCGACCAGCGGCAGCGCGAGCGGCTGGCCGCGATCGCGACCGCCCGCGACCTCGTGGTCGTCGAGGACGGCACGTACGCGTTCCTGGAGCCCGCACCCCCTCCCCCGCTGCACGCCCTCGCGCCCGAACGGACCTGCTACGTGGCCGGGTTGTCGAAGAACGTGGCCCCCGGCCTGCGGTTCGGCTTCGCCGTCGTGCCCAAGCACCTCCTGCGGCCCGCCGCCTCCGCGCTGCGCGCCGCCGCGTGGGGCTCCCCGGGCCTGGTCACCGCGCTCGCCACCGGCTGGATCGCCGACGGCACGGTCGCCCGCCTGGAACGCCACCGCCGCGAGGACGCCGCCGCCCGCCAGGCCATCGCCCGGGCCGAACTCGCCGGGATGGACATCACCGCACACCCGTCGTCGTACGCGGTGTGGCTGACCCTGGAGGCCCACCAACGCCCGGACCAGGTGGCCGACCTGCTCGCCCGGGAGGGCATCCTGGTCTCCACCGCCGACGCCTTCGCCACCGGCCCGCACGTGCCGCACGCCCTCCGCCTCGCCCTGGCGACCCCGCCACGGCACGAACTCGGCGACGTGCTGGGGCGGTTGCGCAGGACGATCGAGTCCATCCCGCCGCCGTGACGCCCGGCCACGGCACTACCGCGAGGCCCGGACCGCCCGGCCGAAGCGGGAGGACCACTCACCGAGCCGCTCGACCAGTTCGGGCGGCTCGACGACGGTGAACTCCGCGCCGAGCGAACCGAGGGCCATGATCGGCCAGTTGAGGTCGTCGGCGGCCATCACGATCCGGCAGCGCCCCTCGTCCACCTCCTCGACCGCGCCCCACCGGCCGATCCGCTCGCGCACGCCCCCGGCCGGCGCGGCCACCACCGCCTCCACCCGGTACGGGCGGACCAGGCCGTTGACGCCCGCCCGGACGAACTCGGCGGCGTCGGCGGCCGGCAGCTCGCGCGGGGCGAACCGGCCGCCGCCGCCCTCGGGCGCCGTGAGCCGGTCGAGCCGGAAGGTGCGCCAGTCCTGCCGGGTGAGGTCGTACGCCACCAGGTACCAGCGGCGGTCCAGGCACACCAGCCGGTGCGGCTCGACGTGCCGGTCCGCCCGCCGGCCGTCCGCCGCCGTGTACGAGAAGCGCAGCCGCTCGGCGTCCCGGCAGGCCAGCGCCACCACCGTCAGCCCGTCCGGGTCCACCGCCGCCGCGGGGCGGCCGCCCCAGTCGACCGGCACCGTCATCGCCCGCAGCGCCTCCACCCGCCGCCGCAGCCGGGCCGGCATCACCTGCACCACCTTCGCCAGCACCCGCACCGACGCCTCGGCGATCCCCTCCACCGGGCTCTCCGCCGCCGCCTGGAGACCCACCGCCAGCGCGACCGCCTCCTCGTCGTCGATCACGAGCGGCGGCAGGGCGGCGCCCGCGGCGAGCTGGTAGCCGCCGTCGACCCCGCGCTGCGCCTCGACGGGGTAGCCGAGCTCGCGCAGCCGGTCGATGTCGCGGCGCAGCGTGCGGGCGGAGACGCCGAGCCGCTCGGCGAGCTCCTCGCCGGGCCAGTAGCGGTGCGTCTGCAGGAGGGAGAGCAGCCGGAGGGTGCGGGTGCTGGTGTTCGCCATGGCTCCAATTCTGCGCGCAATTCAGGTCAGGAAGTGGCCGCAATGGTCCCTACTGTGGTTCTTGTCCGAGGGAGCAGGAAGCAACACGGAAGGCGATCACCATGACCACCACCTCCACTGCCGTCGACAAGGCCACCGACACCACCGGCGAGCGCGCCGACCTCCTCGTGGCGCTGGCCAAGCAGCGGCACTTCCTGAGCTTCACCGCCCGCGACCTGACCGACGAGCAGGCCGGGGAGCGCACCACCGTCAGCGAGCTGTGCGTGGGCGGCCTGATCAAGCACGTGACGGTGGTCGAGAAGCTGTGGGCGAACTTCATCGTCGACGGCCCGTCCGCGTTCCCCGACTTCTCGTCCTTCACCGCGGAGGACTACGCCCGCCGCGCCGACGAGTTCCGCATGCTGCCCGGCGAGACCCTGGCGGGCATGCTCGCCGCGTACCGGGAAGTGGCCGCCCGCACGGACGAGTTGGTCGCCACCCTGCCCGACCTGGGTGCGATCCAGCCGCTTCCGAAGGCCCCCTGGTTCAAGGACGAGGCCTGGTCCGCGCGCCGCGTCCTGTTCCACGTCATCGCCGAGACCGCCCAGCACGCGGGCCACGCCGACATCATCCGCGAGGCCATCGACGGCGCGAAGAGCATGGGCTGACGGTCCGGCGGGGGGCGCGCCCGGGGCGCGCGGGGGCGGCGCCGACGGGGCGCCCGCGCGGGCCCCCGGGGGGGGGGTGGTGTTGCGGTTGTATATATCAA
>NZ_JBHWGD010000023.1:81540-89662 GCF_042733235.1 Kitasatospora sp. NPDC059722 | reverse complement strand
CCCCACCCCAAGGGGGGTGGGGGGCAACCACCCGGGGGGTTCACACCCCCCCGCCCCCCCCAACAACCACCCCCCCGCCACGCGCGGCCGCAAAGAGATCGGCTGCCGGGGCGGGGCGCCCCCGCCCTTCTGCGGCGGCCCCCCGGCTACGGGCGGGCGCCGGTCAGACCGGGGTGATGCGGTAGGAGGGGAGGCCGCGGCGGCGTATCAGGAACTCGGCGACGACGAGATTGGGGAGCCAGGCGAGGAAGGGCAGGACGGCGTACGCGGTGTCGAACACGTGCGTGCCGTCCACGGGCCCGTCGGCGGTGAGCGTCTGGAGGAGGATCAGGACGCCGAGCCAGGCACGGAGGGTGACGGCGGCGTAGGTGAGGGCGAAGCTGCGGATCATCCAGGCGCGGTGGTTCGGCAGGTCGCCCCCGCGAATGGCGCGGTAGGCGCGCCAGGTCGTCCACGCCCACAGCACCGCGAGGCTGCCGAAGCCGAAGAAGCCGTCGAAGGCGATCGAGCTGACGAAGGACATCACGAACGCGGCCAGCGAGCCGAGGCCGACGCCCGCCAGGTACACCCGGCCCGTCCAGCGGTGGACCGCGCGGGAGCGGCGGCGCAGCGCGGCGGAGAACTGGAGCGGGCCGACGAACAGCGCCACCGAGGCCGTCACGATGTGGACGTAGAAGGCGAGTTGGATGCCGAGGGGGCGCTCGGCGTAGGTGGCGGCGAGGCCGCCGCGCGAGCCGTCGAGGGGCAGACCGGCCTGGGCGTAGGTGGCGACGACGTAGCCGACGATCCCCAGGGAGGTCAGGAGGACGACGGTCCAGGGGAAGCGGCCGCCTCCGGCGGGGCCGGTCCCCTCGGTCGGGGCGACAGCGGGCGGAGCCGTGGTGCTGGTCATGGGTGTCCCCGTTCTGGTCGGTGGAGCGTCCCCGGGCAGGGGGCCGGCGCGACCCGTCCCCCAATGTGGACACTGTGAACTTACGCGCGCATGTGGACGGCGTCAACATTTATTCGAACGTGCTGTCCCGCACCCCAACAACTGTGCAGCACAAGCGGGTTCACGAGGAGAGCCGGGCCCGGCCCGGTCGACGTGTTCACGCTGTTAACATCGGGCATGGATTCACAGCGAGCGGGCTACCACCACGGCAACCTCCGCGAGGCCCTCGTGCGGGCCGGCGTCGAGCTCGCGCGCGAGGGCGGCCCCTCGACCATCGTGCTGCGCGAGACCGCGCGCCGGGTCGGCGTCTCGCCCAACGCGGCCTACCGGCACTTCTCCGCCCTGCCGGACCTCGTCGACGAGGTCGCCCGGGACTCCCGCCGGCGCCTCGCCGAGGCCATGGACGCCGAGTTGGAACGGCGCACGCCCGCCGCCGACCCGGGGCTCGACGCCGCCGGCCGCCTCACCGCCGTGGGCGAGGGCTACATCCGCTACGCCCTGGCCGAGCCGGGCCTGTTCGCCACCGCGTTCCCGACCGGCGGCAAGACCCGGGCCCCCGAGCGCAGCGGGCAGGACCCCGCCCCCGACGACGAGGGCGACGGGGTGCGGCGCGGCCCCTTCGCGATCCTCCAGGAGGCCCTCGCCGCACTCGACGCCGCCGGCCTCCTCGCCGGACCCGCCGCGACCGCCACCTTCAACGCCTGGGCCGGCGTCCACGGCCTCGCCCTGCTCCTGCTCGGCCCCTACGCCGAACTCCCGGAGGAGGAACGGGAGTCCGCCCTCACCGACGGCGTCGCGTTCGTCGTCCGCGGCCTCACCACCGCACCGGCGACGGGCTGAAGCGATCCGCTGTCAGGCCGACTCGGCCACCGACCTCGCGAGCGCCGCGACCGTCCGGCGGACGTCCGCCTCCGTCGTACGCCAGTTGCTGAACGCCGCGCGGAGGGCCGGGACCCCGGCGTAGCGCGTCGGCGTGAAGAAGGCCTCCCCCGCGACCCCGGCGGCCAGGCCGGCGAGCCGCTCGGCGGTGGGGTCGTCGGCGAGCGTGAAGCAGACGACGTTCAGCCGCACCGGCGCGAGCAGGCGCAGCCCGTCGATCCCGGCCACCGCCTCCCCGAGGGCCCGGGCCCCGGCCACGCAGCGCTCGACGATCTCGCGGTGGCCCGCCCGCCCGTACGCGCGCAGCGTGAACCAGGCGGCGAGGGCGCGCAGTCGGTGCGAGTTCTCGGGGGTGAGGTGGACGAGGTCGGGGTGCTCGCCGAGAGAGCCGAGGTAGGCGGCGGAGTTCTGGAAGACGCGTGCCTGGAGGTCGCGGCGGCGGGTGAACTGCACGGCGCTGTCGTAGGGCACGTTGAGCCACTTGTGGAGGTCGACGCAGACGGAGTCGGCGAGGTCCAACCCGGCCACGAGACCGGCGTGTTCGGGCGTCAGGGCGGCGAAGGCGCCGAACGCGCCGTCCACGTGCAGCCAGAAGTCGTACCGCTCGCGGAGCGCGGCGATCGCCCGCAGGTCGTCGAAGTCGACGGTGTTCACGGTGCCCGCGTTGGCCACGACGACGCACGGGCCGTCCGCCTCCGCGAGCGCCCGCTCCAGCGCCGCGGGGTCGACCGCCTCACGGCCCGGCAGCGTCGGCACGGCGGTGAGCGCCGAGCGGCCGAGGCCCAGCACGGACAGCGCCTTGGCGATGCTGGAGTGCGCACTGGCGGACAGCACCCGTACCCGGCCGAGCGCGCCGGCGCCGTCCTCGGCGACGTCCACGCCGAGGCGCTCGCCCAGCCACTCGCGGGCGATCGCGAGGCCGACGGTGTTCGACATGGTGGCGCCGCTCACGAACGTGCCGGTGTGCGCGTCGGAGAGGCCGAAGAGCTCGCGCAGCCAGCCGACCGTCTCGCGCTCCAGGTGCTGACCGGCCGGGTCGAGCGAGGAGTTGGAGTTCTGGTCGGCGACGGCGGTGAGCCAGTCCCCCGCGAGGGCCGCCGGGGTCGCGCCGCCGGTGACGAACCCGAAGTAGCGCGGCCCGGCGCTCGCGCTCAGCCGCGGTTCCCAGCGCTCGCCGAACTCCGCCAGCGCCGCGCGCAGCCCGATCCCCCCGCCGTCCCCCAGCCGGACCGGCGCGGGCTCCTCCAGCGCCGTCACCACCGGACGCTCGTCGAGACCGCCGAGGAAGGCGACGGCCCGCTGCCGGGTCTCCTCCAGCAGCGCGGGCAACCGGTCCAGGTCGGCGGCGAGTTCAGGGTGCATGGGGTCAACTCCGTGGCGGGGAAGATCAACTGTGCCCCGAGCGTATCGACCGGCGCACCGGCCGTCCCGGTCCAATTCCACCCGAGTGGCCTGCCCCGGGCCCGCGGCATGGGCTAGCATGACCGCCATGACGACGTGCCGCGGATCCTGGTGGGCCCCCGATCGGGTGGCCTGACAGCGCAGCGCGTCATGTATCGGCCGTCCGGTGGGCGGCCGATTTGCGTTTCCCGGGCCCCCGCTGGACTCGACGCCAAGGACGGCGAACCAGTGGAGAACAGGACCCTCACACGCAGCACGGCCACGCACACCCCGGCCCTCACCTGGCCGCGTCTGCTCGCCACCCTGGCGGCCGGGCGCGACCTCCGGGCCGACGAGGCGCGGTGGGCCATGGAGCGCGTACTGGACGACGACTTCCGGCCGGAGCAGCTCGCGGGCTTCCTGATGGGCCTGCGGGTCAAGGGCGAGAGCGCCGCCGAACTGTCCGGCCTGGTCGCGGCCGCGCTCGACCACGCGGTGCCGCTGGACGTCGACGGCGGCCGGTGCGTCGACCTCGCCGGCACCGGGGGCGACGGCGGCTCGACCGTCAACATCTCCACCATGGCCTCCGTCCTGGTCGCCGCCTGCGGAGTGCCCGTCGTCAAGCACGGCGGCCGCTCGGCCTCCTCCAAGTGCGGCACCGCGGACGTCCTGGAGGCGCTCGGCATCCCGCTGGACCTGCCGCCCGCGGCCGTCGCCGAGGTCGCCCGCCGGGCCGGGATCACGTTCTGCTTCGCGCCGGTCTTCCACCCGGCGCTGCGCAACGCCGCCCCGGTGCGCCGCGCGCTCGGCGTGCCGTCCGCGTTCAACCTGCTCGGGCCGCTGATCGGTCCGGCCCGGCCGCGCCACCAGGTGGTCGGCGTCGCCGACCTGCGGGCGGCGCCCGCGATCGCCGGCCTGCTGGCCGAGCGGGGCACCTCCGCCCTCGTGGTGCGTTCCGAGGACGGGACGGACGAGCTGACGACGACCGCACCGGCCCGGATCTGGGCGGTCCAGGACGGCACCGTGACGGAGGAACGGCTGGATCCCGCCGGCCTCGGGCTCGCGCCGGCGCCCGCCGGGGCGCTCGTCGGCGGCGGCCCCGAGCACAACGCGCGCGTCCTGCGGGAGCTCCTGGCGGGCGCGACCGGCCCGGTGCTGGACACCGTCCTGCTCAACGCGGCGGCCGCCCTGATCGCCGCCCGGCCCCGGCCCGGCCGGGTGGTGCCGCGGTTCCCGGCCGCCCTGCACGAGGCGCGGCAGGCCGTGGAGTCGGGGGCCGCGCTGAAGACGCTCGACGGATGGCTGACGGCGGTCCGGGACGTGCGGACGGCCGGATAGCGGCGATTCGGCCACCCGGCGCGAGGGCATCGCCCGCCCCACGGGGGGAGGGCGGGCGACGTCCGCGCGCCGGGTGGCCGGCGGGTTCCGGCTCCCCCCGGGCCGGAACCCCCGCCCCCACGCGGGCGAACCGTCCACCTGTGGTGCCGCCCCGGAGGCCGCCGCTGCCCTGATCGGAGACGGCCTGGCCGGGAACGGAAGCGGAGAACCGCGGCCGCGATCGCCATTCTGGGCACGCGGCCCCCACCCCCACATGGGGGACCGGCCCCCATGTTCTTACGCGCCCCGGGATCCCCCGCACCCACCCGGCTTGATCAAACTCTTGTGCGAACCGTCTTCCGGCTGACACGCTCTGTGCCGTGACCACTCCTCCGAGCGACGCGACGGCCACGGCCACGGCCCTGACGGGACGCTGGTGGGAGCCGGGCCTGCGCCCCGGCGAGCCCGCGCGTGACGGCCGCCCCGCGTGGGCCGCCTTCGTCGAAGAAGCGGTCGCCGGCGCCGGGGCACCGCGGACACCCACGGGACCGCTCCCCGGAACCACCGGATTCCGCCCGGTCGTGGCGCCGCTCGTCCGGACCGCGCTGACCCGCGTGCGCACCGCGATCCCGCCGGAGCTCGCCGACCTCCCCGCGATCCGCGCCCGGTTCGCCGACGACCTCGCGGACGCCCTCACCCGGCAGGCCGCCCGCACGCTCGTCCTGGAACTCCACGCCGCCCGGACGAACGGCCGGCTGCCAGGCGCCACCCCAGAGAATCGTTTCCGCTCCTACATCAAGGCGACGGCCCACCAGTCCGGCCTCTCGGGCCTCTTCCACACCTACCCCGTCCTGGCGAGGA
The DNA here is from genome assembly GCF_042733235.1 of Kitasatospora sp. NPDC059722. NCBI lineage: Bacteria > Bacillati > Actinomycetota > Actinomycetes > Kitasatosporales > Streptomycetaceae > Kitasatospora > Kitasatospora sp. NPDC059722. The sequence continues at coordinate 84,294 of NZ_JBHWGD010000023.1, read as the reverse complement.
TCCTCGCGCAGACCTGCCTGGCCGCCACCGAGGCACTCACCGACCTGCTGAACCGGTTCGCCGCCGACCGGGCGGACATCGTCACCACGCTGCTCGGCGGCACCGACCCCGGCCCGCTCACCGCCGTCCACCGCACCGGCGACCAGCACCGACGCGGCCGCACCGTCGCCGTACTGGGCTTCACCACCACGAAACGGGTCGTGTACAAGCCGCGCTCCCTACGGACCCACCGCCACTTCAACGCCGTCATCGACCGGTTCAACGCCCAGCCCGGCTCGCCCGGTCTGCGCGCCGTCGCCCTGGTCTCCCGGGGCGGCTACGGCTGGACGGAGTTCGTCGACCGCCGCCCGTGCGCGACGCCCCGGGACGTCGAGCGCTTCTACCTCCGGCAGGGCGCGTGGCTCGCGCTGCTGCACGCCTTCGACTGCACCGACCTGCACTTCGAGAACCTCATCGCGTGCGCGGACCACCCCGTACCGGTCGACCTCGAAACCCTCTTCCACCCGCCCGCACCGCAGCGGCCCGAGGAGTCCGTCGACCCGGCGGCCGTCGCCCTCGCCGCCTCGGTGCACCGGACCGGCCTTCTGCCGCGCCTGATCCTCGGTGACGAACAGGCCGTGGACGCCTCCGGGCTGGGCGGCGACGCCGGAGCCACCGTGCCCGGGGAGTCCGTGCGGTGGGAAGAGGCCGGCACCGACCGGATGCGGCTCGCCCGCCACCCCGGCGAACTCCACGGCGGCGCCAACCGCCCCACCCTCGCCGGCACGGACGCCGACCCGGCCGACCACGCCGACGCCCTGCTCGACGGCTACCGCCTGGCCCGCCGCATCCTCGCCGACGACAGGGACGGACTGCTCGCCCTCCTGCCGGCGTTCGCCGACGACGAGACCCGCGTCGTCGTCCGCGCGACGGCCGACTACGCCACGCTGCTCGACGAGTCCACCCACCCCGGCCTCCTGAAGGACGCGGCCGACCGGGACGCCCTGCTCCGGGACGCCCTCGCGGACGGCACCGACCACCCCGGCTGGACCGGGCTGGCCGACGACGAAGCGGCAGAGCTCTGGAACGGCGACGTACCCGTCTTCACCACCCGCCCGGGAACGGCCGACCTGTGGACCGGCCAGGGCAGGCGCGTGCGCGGCGCACTGGACCGCCCCGGCCTCGACCGGGTCGGGGAGCGGCTCGGGCAACCCTGCCCCCACCAGGAGTGGATCATCCGCGCGGCCATGACGAGCCGCTCGGCCACCCCGCCCCACCAGCCGGCCCCCACCCCGCCCAGGACTCCCCGCCCCGGCGCCCGACCCCCCTCCCCCGCCGACCTCCTGAACGCCGCCCGCCGGATCGGCGACACCCTCCTCGACGAGGCCCACCGCACCACCGGCCGAATCAACTGGATCACCCTCGAACTCCTCGGCGACCGCTACTGGCAGCCCGCCCCCGCCGGCGCGGACCTGGGCGGCGGCTACCCCGGCCCCGCCCTGTTCCTCGCCCAACTCGCCGAGCTCACCGGCGGGGACCGCTACGCCGAGGCCGCCCGCCAGGCCCTGCGCCCGGTGCCCGAACTCCTCGACCGACTCACGGCCCGGCCCGCGGAACCGCCACTGATCGGCTCCGGCGCGTTCACGGGCCTCGGCGGCCTCACCTACGCGCTGAGCCGGCTCGCCGTCCTCCTGGACGACCACGAGATCGCCGCCTGGCTCGCCCCGGCCGTCCAACTGACCGCCGCAGCAGCCGAAGCGGAACACTCCCCCACCCTCGCCGAGGGCACCGCCGGTGGCCTCGCCGCCCTCCTGGCCGTCGGCACCGCCGAAGCCCGGCAAGGCGCCCGCCGCTGCGCGGACGCGCTGCTCTCCCGCACGCTGCCCACCCAGCACGGCTTCACCACCGGAACCGCCGGCATCGGATGGGCACTTCTCCGCTTCGCCGAGACCGAGGACGACAGCACGGAACACAAGCGAGCCGGGCTGGCCGCACTGCACGCCGCCGCCACCTCGCCGACCCCCCGGTCGACGTGGTGCGAAGGCACGCCCGGAATCGCCCTCGCCCTCGCCGACAGCGGAGCCGCATCGGCCGACGAACACCTCAGCCACCACGTCAAGACCACCACCGAACGCACGGCCGCAGCCGGCCCACTCCCCACCCACAGCCCGTGCCACGGCGAACTCGGCGTCCTCGAACTGCTCGCCCACGTGAAGGACCCGGCCCTCGGCACCCGCACCACCGCCCTGCTCGCCGCACTCGACCGGGCCGGCCCGGTCTGCGGCACCCCGTCCGCCGTCCCGGCCCCCGGCCTCCTGACCGGCCTGGCCGGCATCGGCCACGGGCTGCTGCGGCTCGGGTTCCCCGACCACACGCCTTCGGCGCTGCTCCTGCGAGCGCCGATCGAACCACGGCCGTCACACCGGACGCCGTGACCCCCCGAACGAGAGGAAGAGCCATGGACATCCACGAGACCGTCCGTCGCCGGACGTCGCCGATCGTCGCCCAGGAAGCGGCCCAGGACAACCCGATCGGCGCGATCCGCCTCCGCCCGACCACCACCGGCCTGCTCACCCGCCGCGCCGAACTGATGGGCACCCGCGACCGCAGCAAGTGCACGATCGAGACGGTGACCTTCCGCTAGCCACCACTCACCCGACGGCCGGAGCCGGGGAGCCCAAAGCCCCCCGCCCCCGGCCCCGGCCCACCCCCACGCCAACGCGAGCCACCCACCCCGCCGCCCGCCGCGACCCGCGGGCCCGCCCCCGCCCCCCC